>NZ_LUKH01000030.1:0-57274 GCF_001593695.1 Leisingera sp. F5
CGCAACATACTGGCCGTCACCTCGCCGCAGGGTGCGAAAAACCGTTACATCCGATCCGAAATAGGCATGCCATCGGTAGTGAACGCGACAAATCTGCCCGACATGGGCAGAATGAACGGGAACTGGCATTGACGAGGAAAAACGCGCTTTTGCCGGCCACGGCGAAGGTGGCCGCGCTTGGGGCCGCATCGCTTGGCTCATCGCTACGGCGAAGATCAATGGCGTCGGGCCCTTCGCCTCCCTCAAGGCAATCCTCGAAGCCATCGCTGCCGGTCACCCAGCCAGCCGGGTCGACGAGCTACTCCCCTGGAACTTCCAGCCGTCAAGCTGATTCAGGGTGACGTGCAAACACTGCTTACAACGGGGACGCGCCGCTGGCGCAGATTGCCGTGGAAAGTGCGAGGCTCTGCCTCGCGCTCCGGGATATTTCGGGCCAGAAGAATTTTGGCCAGTAGAATGATGGATCCAGTCTTCTTTCTGGTCAAAAATACTCCGGGGGAGGCCCGGAAGGGCCGGGGGCAGAGCCCCCTTTACCTCTCTGCAGTAACCCGGACACCGTGCCGCCTGTCAGTCAGCACGGCGGGGCGGCTGGATCGGCACGACGCTGCCCGGCTGCGGATCAGACCCGTCCGGCGGGCTTTGCAATTGCGCTGACAGTTCCGGCAGCAATTCGAACAGCTCGCCGCGCAGCCGACCCAGATGCGACTTGGCAATGCTTTCCTCTATGTCCACATCGCGGGTCCATTGGCGCAGCTCATGCATGACGATCTGGGCATCCTCCAGCCGCGCCTTAAAGGTCTCCAGCTCCTCTTGCCGCTGCTGCAGGAACAGCCGGGCGCGGGCCACCTTGGCGTCAGAGTAGGTCTCTGCCAGCTCGTGGCTGACCTGGCTCATCTGCGACGCCACTTCCAGCACCTGCGGTTCCAGCCCGGCCAGATCGGGGTGGGCGCGCAGAAAGGCGAGCCGCTCCTTCACCGCGTCAAACTCGGACGCCAGGGTAAAGACCCCGGCACGGTCGGCAGCATGGGCAAGCTGATAGGCTTGCAGCACATCCTCCATCTGCAGGGAAAACCGCCGGTGCGAGGTTTCCAGTGCCAGGATGCGCCCGTTGGCAGGCAGGAAAAAGGCGAGCATCACCGCCAGCGCCGTCAGGGTGATTTGCGCGGCCATCCCGGCCTGCGGGTGGATATCAGCGCCAACCCCGGCTTGCAGGCTGAGCCAGGGCCAGATGCCCGTGGCCGACAGCCCGGTGGCCGCCAGCGCCGCCAGCGCGCCAAAGCAGATCAGCAGGAACGTCAGCCGCATGAATGCGGTCTGGGCAGTGAACAGGATCGATTGAACGCCGGACATAGGTCCCCCTCCAGCAGCAATGCAACAGATGCGGGGCCGGCGGGCTGCGGGGGACACCCGTCAACCGGGCGCAGCGTGCCGGACCCCTGCGATACAGGTGTTCGGCCCTACGAAATGGAGCGGTTCAGCGCCGGATCAAGCTTTCAGACCGGTGTTTTGCCAATCTTTGCAGTGCGTTCAGTGAGCATCCCCAGCACCAGCGAGGCCAGGATGCATGCCGTGAACAGATACAGGCCCCAGGCGGTTTCGATGGTGGCAAGGCCGATCCCTTTGGCCAGCGTGATGTAGAGCGCGATCAGGAAAACATCGGCCATCGCCAGTTTGCCCAGCACATGCAGGACCGGCTGCACCCTTGTATCCAGCAGGTCCCATTGCACCAGCGCCAGGCCGATGGTTTTGAAGTAGGGCGCAAAAATCGCAAAAAATGTCACGATCAGCGCCAGCGCTGCGTCACTGCCCCATAAGGATTGCAGCCCCGTAAGCACCGAGATTTCGCTGAGGCCGAAAATGGGCAGCAGCCCTGCCCGCATCAAGGGCGCAAACCAGGCGACGGGGTAGAGGATCAGCAGCGACAGGTTGAGAAGGCGGAGGGTCATGGCGGCTCGTTTTTGTTGGTCCGCCAAGACTTGTGCGTTCTGTGCCGGTAATGGAAGGGGAAAACGGCGGCAGCCAATACCAGCCGGGCCGCCTGAGGCCCGGCCAGCGCCCGTCCGCCCCCTCGGGCGGGCGCTTCGCTTCCGCCCGCGGACGTGCACTGGCCTTGTGCTGGATGCCGTTGAAGGCCTGAACTCGCCTAAACCTAGCTTTCTTCCGAGGGTCCGGGGGACTCTGGCTTGGGAAGAGCCTTCGGGGGAGCAGGGAGTTGTAGTGGTTCTTCGCGCTTTGAGTTGAACACGCCGGCAATTTTTTCGAAGGCCTCGACCAACGGGCTGGCTTTTTTCCCAAACTTACCCATAGCATCGCCTACTTCCACCAGACCTGCCAAAGCTCTGTCCATGTCGCTTTGAACTTTGTGGATTTCAGACTGAAGAACTTCCAATCGCGCGAGTAAACGTTGCTTGTGTTGATCGTCAAGGAACGTAGAGGAACCGATTGTCTTGCGAGTTTTGTCGATCAGTGATTGGATTTTCTCAATGTCGCTTTCGTCTAGTTTGACAAGAGAGCCGCTGCGGGTTTTTTCCACACGAAATTTGGTTGCAAACGCTCGATGCTGTGCGCGGTAAGTATTATAGCGGCCCAAGAGAGATTTTATCGAATCGACATCATCTTTAATGTCGCGAGGTAGCGTAAGCTGACAGCCTGTATAATTTGAAAGGGCAGACAGTTCGGCGAACAAGTCAATGACTTCACCGACCCTCTCTAGTGCAAGAGCCTCGCCATTGAATTGCCGCGAGAAGAGTTCTGATTTTACAGCATCTAATCTGCCTATACAGTCTTCGATTTCTTCTAAGATCTGTTCTTCTGTCATAAAATTCTCCGTTCAATGCTCACCGCACCGCCTCGATCGGCCCCTCCGCGCGGCCGTGGATGAACTGCTCCATGTAGGGGTCGCCCGACTGATCCATCTCAGCCACCGGGCCGGTCCACTGGATCACCCCGCCGTGCAGCATCGCTACGTTGTCGGCAATCGCCCGGACCGAGGTCATATCGTGGGTGATGGTCATCGCAGTTGCGCCCATCTCCACCACGATCTCGCGGATCAGATCGTTGATGACGCCGGACATGATCGGGTCCAATCCGGTGGTCGGCTCATCGAAAAAGATGATCTCCGGCTCGGCAGCAATCGCGCGGGCAAGGCCCACCCGTTTCTGCATCCCGCCGGACAATTCGGCGGGCAGGCGGTCGGCGACGTCTGATTTCAGCCCCACCCGGCGCAGTTTTTCAATGGCGATTTCGCGGGCTTCCTCAGCCGGGCGTTTCAGCGCGCCGCGCAGCAGTCGGAAGGCCACATTCTGCCAGACCGGCAGCGAGTCAAACAGCGCACCGCCCTGAAACAGCATGCCAAAGCGCGCCAGAAACTTGTCGCGGTCGCCCGACCCGGACGGCCTGCCATCGACATAGATCTCGCCGCTGTCAGGTTGGATCAGCCCCAGCACGCTTTTCAGCGCCACCGATTTTCCGGTGCCGGACCCGCCGATGATCACCATCGAGGTGCCCTTGGCGATCTCCAGGTTCATGCCGTTCAGCACGGCATTGTCGCCAAAGGATTTGCGGACGTTTTCCATGCGGATCATAGCGAGAAGAACACCCCTGTGAGGACAAAGTTGGCGGCCAGGATCAGGACGGCTGCGGATTCCACCGACCCTTTGGTGGCGCGGCCCACACCCTGGGCGCCGCGGCCCGATTGCATGCCGTAATAGCAGCCCATCATCGCCGCGATGGTGCCAAAGGCAGCCCCCTTGGTCAGCGAGGAGATAATGTCGAGCGGCTCCAGGAAGTCGACCGTGTTCTTGAGGTAGGCCGCGGAGTTGAAGCCAAGGTTCTGCACCGCAACCGTATAGCCGCCCATGATGCCGATGATGTCGCCCACACCGACCAGCACTGGCACGGTGATCAGCGCCGCCAGCACCCGCGGCGCCACCAGGTATTTCATTGGATGGGTGGAGAGCGTGACCAGAGCGTCGATCTGCTCTGTCACCTTCATGGTGGCGATCTCGGCGGCAATCGACGAGGTTACACGCGCCGCGATCATCAGTCCGACCAGCACCGGGCCCAGTTCGCGCACCATGCCGATGGCGACGATCTGCGGCACCACGGCCTCGGCATTAAAGCGCGCCCCGCCGGCATAGATCTGCAGCGCCAGCGCGCCGCCGGTGAAGATTGCGGTCAGCCCCACGACGGGCAGCGACAGCCAGCCGATGTTCAACAGGGCTTGCAGGAATTCACGCGGGTAATAGGGCGGGCGGACCATATGGCTGAACGCCCGCAGTGCAAACAGCGCCGCGCGGCCAACTGCAGCCAGCCCGGCCAAAGCGGTGCGGCCCAGCCGGGCCAGAAAGGCAATCGGGTTCATCCCTGGTATGTCCGTGCATAGCGGTGGCCGGTGGAGGTGAGGATCTCATAGCCGATGGTGCCCGCCGCATCGGCCAGGGAGTCCACGGTCTGCTGCTCGTTGAGGATCGCCAGCGCATCCGGCACCTCAGCCAGGTCCGTGACGTCCACAGTGATCAGATCCATCGAGACCCGGCCGACCACGGGGCAGGGGGTTTTCCCGGCGAAAACCCGAATGCCGCCATTGCCCATCGCCCGGTGCAAACCATCGGCATAACCTGCGGCCACGGTGGCAATGCGGCTGGGGCGCTTAGCGGTCCAGGTGTTGCCATACCCGGCGGTCTCGCCCGGTTCCAGGTCGCGCAGCTGAATGACCGGCAGGTCCAGCTGCACCACCGGCAGCGCGTCCGTGAACGGCAGCCCCCCGTACAGCCCGACACCGGGGCGGCAGAGGTCAAAGTGGTAATCGGGGCCCAGCAGCATGCCGCCCGTCGCGGCCAGCGAGCGGGGGGTTTCCAGCCCGTCGGTCATCTCGCGGAAGCTGCGCAGCTGCCGGGCGTTCATCTCGTGGCCCGGCTCATCGGCGCAGGCCAGATGCGACATCAGCAGAACCGGGTTCTGGCCCAGGGCGATCTCGGCCACCGCGGCCCATTCGCCATGCTCCATCCCCAGCCGGTTCATGCCGCTGTCCAGCTGCACCCCGAACGGGTGGCCCGGCAGCGTTTCAAAGTGGCGCAGCATCTGGTCCAGCGAGTTCAGCATCGGCGTCAGCTGGAAGTCTTTCAGCAGTTTGGTGTCGCCCTCCATATGGCCGGAAAACACCGAAATTCCGGGGCCGGGGCCAAGCGCGCGGCGCAGCGCGCCGCCTTCTTCGGCAGCCGCCACAAAGAAATTGCGCGCACCTGCTTTGGCCAGCGCCTTGCCGACGCGGCCTGCATCCAGGCCATACCCGTTCGCCTTGACCACGGCTGCGGTTTCGCAGGTGGTCAGCGCATCCAGATTCCGCCAGTTGGTGACCAGCGCATCCAGGTTGATTGTCAATCTTGCCGTGCTCATGCGGTGTTCATGACACGGGGAACCCGCAGGTCAAGGGGGAAAACCGCAATGCCAGCAGTGCTCCGCCGTCATAGAGCAAATAAGCCCGGTCCAGCGGGGGGCGCTGAACCGGGCCGGTGCCGGGGCACTGACGATCATGTGACCGGCCGGGCCTTGGCACTGTAACCTGAACTTTGGCCGCAAATGGCCAGGGTCAGTAGTCCTCCTGTCCCTGCTGCCACGCCTTGGCAAGGTTGCCGAAGCGGGTGAATTGCGCCTCGAACGACAGCTCCACCGTGCCGATGGGGCCGTGACGCTGCTTGCCGACGATGACTTCGGCCTTGGCGTGCAGCCGTTCCATCGCCTGCTTCCACTCTTCCATCTTGTCCAGCTCGTGGTCGCCGGGCTTTTCCCGTTCCTTGTAGTATTCTTCGCGGAACACGAACATCACCACGTCGGCGTCCTGTTCGATCGAGCCTGATTCCCGCAGGTCCGACAGCTGGGGGCGTTTATCGTCGCGGTTTTCCACCTGGCGCGACAGCTGCGACAGTGCGATCACCGGAATGTTCAATTCCTTGGCAATCGCCTTCATCCCCATCGAGATTTCGGCAATCTCGTTCACCCGGTTTTCGGCCATGCCGCGGCAGAGCTGCAGATAGTCGATCACCAGAAGGTCCAGCCCATGCGTCCGTTTCAGGCGGCGCGCCCGTGCGGCGAGCTGCGAAATCGGAATTGCGGGCGTGTCGTCAATGAACAGCGGGCAGCTTTCCAGATCCTTGGCCGCCTGCACAAAGCGGCGGAACTCGCCTTCGGTCATGTCGCCCTGACGGATCTTATGCGAGGAAATTTCCGACGCTTCCGCCAGAATACGCCCCGCCAGCTGCTCAGCACTCATCTCGAGCGAGAAGAAGCCCACAACACCGCCGTCCAGCGCGCCCTCAGAGCCATCGGGTTTCACCCCGCGTTTGTATGCCTTGGCGACGTTAAAGGCGATGTTGGTCGCCAGCGACGTCTTCCCCATAGAGGGGCGGCCCGCGAGGATCAGAAGGTCCGAGGGATGCAGGCCGCCAAGTTGCTTGTCGAGGTCCATCAGGCCCGTCGAGATGCCGGCCATGCCGCCACCCCGCTGATACGCCTCGTTGGTCACATTAACCGCTTCTGTGACGGCTTTCAGGAACGACTTGAAACCGCTTTCCGTCTGGCCCTGCTCGGCCAGCTGATACAGCGATTGTTCTGCCTCAACTATCTGCTCTTTTGGTTCCGACGCCACGTCCACGCGGCGCGCCTTTTCGGCAATGCTCTGGCCCAGGGCAATCAGCTCACGCCGGATCGCCAGGTCGTAGATCATCTGCGCATAGTCGCGCACCGCAAAGGCCGAGATCGACGCGCCTGCCAGCTTGGCCAGATAGGCCGGGCCGCCCAGCTCCTTCAGCCCCTCGTGGTCCTCCAGAAACGCCTTCAGCGTCACCGGCGAGGCCAGCGCGTTCTTGGAGATCCGCGCCGCGGCCACTTCGTAGATCCGGGCATGCACCGGATCATAGAAATGCGACGAGTCGATGATCAGCGCGATCTTGTCGTAGACCTCGTTGTTGGTCAGGATCGCGCCCAGCAGTTGCTGTTCGGCCTCCACCGAATGCGGCAGCTCATTGTCCGGCATCGCAGATTGCGGTGCGGCAGGTTCCGGCAGCGGGGCCGGAGGCGGCATATCGCCGTCGAAAGGGGTAATCTCGTTCATCACTGCTCTCGTCACTAAGCCCGCCTTATAGGGCGCAAAGGGCGTTTCTCCTATCTGGGAATCTCTGTGGATCCCTTGTGGATATCCGCACGGGGCCTGTGGGCTGTTTACCGGAAAGGCCAGCAAGCCTGCCCTATGCAGACTACATGATGTGGCTCGATCTGGGAAGATTTCTATATCTGCACGCTGTTCGGCGCCGGAAATTGATTCGAGGCGGCCTTGTCCACAGGCCGCCCCGTAGCGCTTTCCCTAACGTTAAGCGGATTTATGCGCGTCCTGCCAGGCGCGCGGATCCTTCAGGAAGGTTTCCACCTCATCCAGTGTTTCGGTGCTGAAGGAACCCTGCGCACGGGCCTCGGCCAGCACGTCCCACCAGGTGCACAGGTAATGCAGCTCCACCCCGTGGTCGCCCAGCGTCTTGGTGGTTTCCGGGAAGATGTCGTAGTAAAAGATCACCGCAGTGTGGCCGCAGGAGGCGCCGGTTTCGCGGATCGCATCGACAAACGACAATTTCGAGCCGCCATCGGTGGTCAGATCCTCGACCAGCAGCACCCGCTCGCCTTCGCTCATCGCGCCCTCAATGCGGGCGTTCTTGCCGTAACCTTTGGGCTTTTTGCGCACATAGGTCATCGGCAGCGCCATCCGCTCAGCCACCAGCGCGGCAAAGGGAATGCCTGCGGTTTCGCCGCCGGCAATATTGTCGAACGCCTCGAAGCCTGCGTTGCGCATCACAGTGACAGTCATGAAGTCCATCAGCGTCGAACGGATGCGCGGAAAGGAGATCAGCTTGCGGCAGTCGATATAGCTGGGCGAGGGCAGTCCGGAGGCCAGCGTATAGGGCGTCTCGGTGTTAAAGTTCACCGCGCCGATTTCCAGCAGCATCCGGGCCGACAGGCGGGCGATTTCTTCGGGGGACGGATAGGACGAGGGGATCATGGCGGCAGGCATCCTTTGCGGCAGCGGTTTTGCTGTCCTTAAACCGGAACGCCGCCGGTTTGAAGCCCTGGAAGATGCAATGCCGGGCGCAGTCCGGCACACCGCGGGCCCGCCGCCGGGCCCGCGGCAAGGTCAGGTGATCAGAACAGGAAATCGTTGCCCGACAGATCGCCGATACCGATCCCGTCCAGGGTGATCGTATTGCCGCTGCCGTCGCTGATCACCGCGTCGCCGTTGCTGTTCTCGGACAGGTGATTGTTCTTCAGATCGCGGAAGGAGGTGATTTCGCCGATGCTTTTCAGATCAACTTTCTCCCGGCGTCCGGAGGTCTGAAAATCGGTGATGGTATCATCGCCGAACCTGCCCTTGAAAACAAACCGGTCCGCGCCGGCGCCGCCGGTCAGCATGTCGTCGCCGCTGCCGCCGTCCAGCGTATCGCGCCCGCTGCCGCCGATCAGCCGGTCATTCTGCCTGCCGCCAATCAGCTCGTCACGGCCGCCGCCGCCAACCAGCTTGTCGCGGCCGCTGCCGCCCTCCAGCGTGTCGTTGCCGCCTGCACCCTTCAGCGTGTCATTGCCGCCAAGGCCGGACAGCGCATCTGCATCCGCGCCGCCGCTGAGCAGATCATCCCCGCTGCTGCCGGTGGGGGAGCCGCTGCCGTCGATCTCCACCCCGGGAAGCGCGGCCCAGGCAATCGGCGTGTTCTGGGCCAAGTCGCCTGTCGCCGGGATGCCGGTCCAGTGATGCACATAGGAGTGGTAGTCACTTAGGCTGTTCATTACCGGCAAGGGCGTGCCACCCAGCTCCACGGTGTACATCGTGTAATTGGAGCCATCCGTATGGTCAAAGCTGGTAAATTCCCAGACGGTAGTTTATTTGCCCTGCCAGGACACCTGCCCAAGGAGACCGATAATTTCAGAATCGGTGAAATCGACACCATCGACCACAAAGCTGTCATAGCTTGCATACAGATCCACCAACGGGAGGTCGTCGTTGTAAATTTCGGTAATCGAATAGGAGAATGCCGGGCTGTCCGTCACGATTGTGATTTCAACGTCTTTTTTGAATCCGACATCGTAGTCTGTTTGAGCGTTAATTGTGACCGCCGACGCCTTAAGTGTATAAGTTGCCATTTTCTTTATCTCGCAGGAGTAGTTTAATGATACCCTACCGGCATTTCGCGTGAGGGCGCTGAAATTATTATTGTTTTCCGGATATTTGGCAATGCGTCGGTTTCTGTGAATGTCGCGCAATCAGAGTGTTGACTTCCGGTTCAGACCGCCGGGGACCGGTTTTCGGGAGCGGCTGCGCGGCCGATTTGACGCTTTTGCAATGCTGGGTAGATATCCGGTTTGCCAAAACTCCAACACGCATGAAGAGATCAATGGTTTGCATGACGCTTTTGGCGCAGCCGGGTCCACGGGCGGACTGCTGGCAGGACCGGAAGGCGTGGAAAATATCAGCTGGGTAAACGGCGTATTAAACCCCTGGCGCTGGCACATGGGAGCCGCAGCTGCATCGGGGTCCAGGTAATGCGGCAAAAGCCGCCATGCACCGGCTTGGGCGGCCCTGCCATTCAGAATGGCCCGGGCGCGGAATGAAACGCGCCCGGGGCGGGTTTGTCAAAAGATGAAATCGTTGCCGGACAGGTCGCTGATCGCAACGTCTTCCAGGGTGATTGTATTGCCCCGTTTGTCGCTGATCACCGCATCGCCGTCATCATTTTCGGACAGGTGGTTGTTCTTCAGATCGCGGAAGTGCTTGATGGTGCCGACATCAGAGAGGTCGATTTTTTCTTTGCGCCCGGCAGTCGAGAAATCAGACACGGTGTCATCGCCAAAGTTGCCTTTGAAAATGAACCGGTCTGCACCGCCTTCGCCGGACAACAGATCGTTGCCGCCGTCACCATTGATCCTGTCCCGGCCGCTGCCGCCATAGACCGTGTCGTTACCGCCCTTGCCGGACAGGGTGTCATTGCCGCCCAGCCCCATCAGGCGGTTGCCGGTGCCGCTGCCGGTAATCTTGTCGCTGCTCTCAGTGCCGCGCGCATTTTCGATGCTTTTCAGCGTGTCGCGGTCGCCGAACCCGTCAATGGCAAAGCCCTTGGACAGGTTGACAGTTGCCCCGTCCTCGCCGCCATAGCGTTCGTCGCGGTCATAGCGGACCTCATCGCGGCCCTTGCCGCCCTTTATGGTGTCGTTGCCTTCGATCCCGCGGAAGGTGTTGTTTTTTCCATTGCCGCTCAGGCTGTCATCATGGGCCGAGCCGCGCAGGGCTTCGATGCTTTTCAGGGTGTCGGTTCTGCCCCAGCCGTCGGTTGCCTTTCCCGTGCCAAGATGCGCAGTCACCCCATTGGGGTCCCAGGTATAGGCAACCTGGTCGAAGCTGCCTTTGCCGCCATTATAGGTATCGCGCCCGTCGGAGCTGGAGAAATAGTCGTCTCCCTTGCCGCCGTTGTAGGTATCGCGGCCGGGGGTGCCCCAGAACTCGTCGTCCTGGCTTGTGGTTGCGCCGTCGATTGACGACCAGGCGATGTTCTGGCCGGGCCCGACGGCGCCGTTGGGGTCCGACAGTCCGGTGATCGAGTTGTCGAAAGCCGTCCAATCGGACAGGCTGCTGATATCCGGTATCTGCGGCCCGTCGATGACAAAATAGAATTCGGTGTCGCTGTTTCCGCCGGTTTCAAAGGCGAGGATCAGCACCGTGCTGGTGCCGCCGGACCAGGTCACGCGCGTGATTTGGGTTTCTTCCGACACAACCGGGAACCCCGGAGCGTCGAGATTCTGGCCGTCCGCGATGACCTGCTGGATATCGTCGGACACATTGATGATCGCCACGCCATCCTCATCATGGCCGGCGATCGAATAGGAGAATGTCGACGACGCAGAGGAAACGATAATCGATGCGTCGATCTCCTTGGCGGCTACCGCATCGCCGTTTTCGTAATCAACCCGAAGCCCATTGAACGTAAATGTTGTCATACCCTTGCCCTTCACCGGAAAGTCGCCAGCGCAAATTGCTGGCAGGAACTATTGGCCCAGTAATTGAGTGGGCAGGCTGATTCCGGGCAAGGGCAAGGGGAGAGGGCGTAAAGGATTGCTTAACAGGTGTTGCTATTCTGCACGCCAGTGAACATCGAACCCCGGATCAAACACCGTCACCGGACCGTCTCCGGTTTCGATCTTCTCCGGGAATTCCACAGCCGTAACCGATTTGCTTATGCTCAGCGTTTCTTCACTCACCGGCAGGCCATAGAACGCCGGACCGTTTTCCGAGGCGAAACCCGCCAGCTTGTCCAGCGCGTCCTCTTCCTCGAATACATGCGCCAGAAGAGGCATGGTATTAGTGGCGGTGAAACAGCCGGCGCAGCCGCAGGCGCTTTCCTTGTTCGGATCGGTATGCGGCGCGGAATCGGTGCCCAGGAAGAACCGCGTATCGCCCGAGGTTGCAGCAGCACGCAACGCCTGCCGGTGCTCTTCGCGTTTGGCCACCGGCAGGCAGTAGTAATGCGGCTTGATGCCGCCCACCAGAATGTGGTTGCGGTTGATGATCAGGTGGTGGGTGGTGATCGTCGCGCCCAGGTCCTTGTCCTGGCTCGCCACATAGTCGGCGGCGTTTTTGGTGGTGATATGCTCCATCACCACCCGCAGGCCGGGGGTGGACTGGCGGATCGGGTCCAGCACCCGGTCAATGAATACCGCCTCGCGGTCGAAGATGTCGATATCGTGGTCGGTCACTTCGCCATGGGTGCACAGCGGCAGGCCGATCTCTGCCATCTTTTCCAGCACGCCGCGGACGTTGTTGAAGTCGCTGACACCCGAAGCCGAGTTGGTGGTCGCCCCCGCCGGATACAGCTTCACCGCCTTGATCAGTCCGCTGGCATGGGCGGCAGCGACATCTTCCGGATCGGTGGCCTCTGTCAGGTACAGCGTCATCAGCGGCTCGAACGCCATGCCCTCAGGCAGCGCGGCCAGAATGCGCTCGCGGTAGGCGGCGGCCTGATCCCCGGTCACCACCGGCGGCACCAGGTTCGGCATGATGATTGCGCGGCCGAAATGGCGGGCGGTTTCGGGCAGAACGGCCTTCAGCATCGCGCCGTCGCGCAGATGCAGATGCCAGTCGTCGGGGCGGGGGATGGTCAGCGTCTCGGTCATGAGGCCCGCGTTAGCACATGCCGGCTTGGAAAAGAAGCGGCGGAATGCGCCGCTCAGTGTTTGGCAGGAAAGGTGAATTCGCCGTCTTCGGCGCGTTTTTCCAATTTCTGCAGGCGGCGGCGGAACCGCGGCGCCCGCATCCGCTCGGTCACATTGCGGCACAACAGCGCCATCAGAAGCGGGCGGTCCTGCCGTTCCAGGCTTTTCAGCAGGTTGCGCAAGAAGAACGAGTTGTTGCGGCGGCTGCGCAGCAGCTTGTGAAAGGCGCCGCCGGTCAGCTTGCGGCTGCCGGCCAGCGACAGGATGTGATAGAGCATCTCCATCTCGATCAGCCGGGTCTGCACCGCATCGCCCAGATGCGGCACCCGCAGCCGCGTGACGTTCTTGCGTGCAAAAAGCGCGGCATGCATCGCATCCAGCCGTTCCCGGGGGTCATAGATCACATAGGCCTGATCGGCGGCGTCCAGCATGTCAGGCGCATAGCCGTAACGGTTGGTGAAGGACAGACGCCGCATATCGGCAAACCGGTCGTCCCATTCGGTCATCCGCGGGTCCAGCGTCGCCTGCGGCTGCACCGCCACCACCACGGCACCGGGCGAAGCCACGGAATAGGCCGCCGCCGCATAGCCGCAGGGGCCTGCGCCGTAAAAGATCACTTTGTCGAACTCGTCGAAAAACCCGTCGTCGATCAACTGGTCAAAGAAACCGTAGATGCGGCCTTCGCGGAACCAGGTGTCGCCGTCCGACACCACGCACATATGCGACCAGCCCAGGTTCTTCACCAGGTCAAACCCCAATGGCTGCGCCTGATCCGACAGATTGTGGATGCCCTGCATGGTCTCAAAGGTCACCAAAAGGGTGTTGCCCTGGTCGATAAAAGTGGCGAAATGCTTGTCGCCAAGCGGCTGGTACATGCCATGCTCTTCGGCCAAGGCCGCCATCCGGGCCTTCCACTGGGCCGGCTTCAGCCCGGAAAGGTCTTCATCCAGATTTTCAAGTCCGTCCTGCATGCCTGCTGTCCTCTTTGCCCCCAAAGGGTCCCTGCCTGCTGTTCGGATTTACATTTAGGTGACAATTAAGGCCAAAATTGGAAAAACCCATGCCTGAATGAGGCGGCGGGCGGTTCTTTCGGCGGCCTTTTGCCAGGGTGCGATGGGGCCTCAGCTGCTGTCTTCCAGCGGCTGCTGTCCGGCCTGGCCCGGGATGGCAAAACCGCGCAGCAGTTCGGCTGCAGCCGGGCTTACCGGGCGGGCAGGGGGCGTCATCAGCAGCCGCGCAAACAACGCCCGGCAGGGCTCCTGTGTCATCAGCCCGGCAAATCGGGCATGGCGCCAGGCCACCGCTCCGCTGTGCAGCCGGGCCAGGTCCGGATCCTCCATCAGCCCGGCCCGAACGCCCGCGCAGGCAGTACCGTACCGGGCAATGGAGGTATCTTCGGCGCTGCAGTAATTCCGTTCAACCCAGTAATCCATGCCCAGCTCCGCCTGCCGGTTGACCCTTCCGCGGTCAGCCTTCAGCACATAGCTCTCCATCGCTCCCAGCGGGTAGTGATTCAGCTGCGCCAGCCGCCCGTTGGGCCGGCCGTAATCGGAAAACAGCCGCTTAGTCTTGAATGCCTTGCCCAGCTCGCGGCCTTCGCAGTCATACCAGCGGAAACTGTCCAGCTGCGCCGTGCTGCGGATGTCGCGGGGCCGGTGAACACCGCATTTACGGTAAGTGCCGTCATTGCGGTACAGCGTCTTGAACATCACCGCCCGCCACGGCCAGTGAATGACCTCCGGCGCGCAGCGGGTGAACTGTCCGGTCACCGGCGCATCTTCGAACCGCACGATGCCGGCATTGCCGAACAGCCGCCAGGTCAGCGTCACCGCATCCGCCTCCGGCAGCGCCGCCAGCAGATCCGCCACAGTGCCACCGCCGGTCTTGATGCAGACAAATTCGTCGATATCCAGCACCAGCACCCAATCGGCCTGTTTCATCAGCGGATGCCTGTCGGCTTGCTTCAGCGCAGTGAACTGAATGCCGCCCTTGTCATAGGGACCCTCGTTGCGCTGGTGGGTCAGCTGCCCCATCTCCTGCAGGCGGTCCAGCATCTGATCGGTGCCGTCCTGGCAATCATTTGAAAATACCAGGAAATCGGTGAAACCCGCAGCCCGGTGATGGGCCAGCCACTCAAGCAGAAATGCGCCCTCATTGCGCACGCAGAGGATTGCCAGAACCCGCATGCCTATGCACCCGCCCGGGCAGGATGGCGCAGCTTAGGCTGGTTGTATGACGCGCTGTGCATGGCTGGCTTCTCTGTCTCTCTGCCCCCGCAGGTTGCGGGGGTGCTGGCGGCAGTTTTACCCGGCAGGTCCGGTTATACAACCGCTGCCGTCAGCCGCAGCCGTCCCGTCAGCCGCAGCGTCGCAGCAGCACACGGCTTGACCGATGCCGCGCCGCATGGCCTGTTGGCCGGGAAAAGGAGGCCACCCATGCAGCAGGCGCAATCCATCGATCAGGTTCAGACCATGCTCTCGGACCAGGGCTACGTCTGCGGCAGGTCCTTGGCCACCGTGGTGTTCCTGTCGCTGAAACTGGGCCGCCCGCTGTTTCTGGAGGGCGAGGCCGGCACCGGCAAGACCGAGATTGCCAAGGCCCTGGCCGCCAGCCTCGGCCGCCGCCTGATCCGGCTGCAATGCTACGAGGGTCTGGATGCCGCCAGCGCCGTCTATGAATGGAACTTCGCCGCCCAGATGGTCGCCATCCGCACCGCCGAGGCCGCAGGCAGCGCCGAACGCGCCGCCCTGCAGGCGGAACTGTTCTCGGCTGACTACCTCATAGAACGGCCGCTGTTGCAGGCGATGCGCCCGGATGAACACGGCGCGCCCGTCCTGCTGATTGATGAACTCGACCGTACCGACGAACCGTTTGAGGCTTTCCTGCTGGAAGCGCTCAGCGATTTCCAGGTCACCATCCCCGAGCTTGGCACCATCCGGGCGCCGGAACCGCCGATCGTCATCCTCACCTCCAACCGCACCCGCGAGGTGCACGACGCCCTGAAACGCCGCTGCCTTTATCACTGGGTCGACTACCCGGATTTCACCCGTGAGGTTGAAATCCTGAACGCCCGCGCACCGGAAGCCAGCGCACAGCTCAGCCGCGAGATCGTCGCCTTCGTGCAATCCTTGCGCACCGAGGATCTGTTCAAGAAACCGGGCGTCGCCGAAACCATCGACTGGGCCAACTGCCTCTTGGCGCTCGACGTCATTGCCCTCAGCCCCGAGGTGATCGCCGACACCCTCGGCGCCATCCTGAAATACCAGGACGACATCGCCCGCCTGCACGGCTCCGAAGCCAAACGTATCCTCGACCAGGCCAAGGCAGGCCTGGACGCCGCCTGATGTTTCATCTTTTCGGAAATACTCTGGGGGTATGGGGGCCAAGCCCCCATGAAGCGCCCTAGTGCCTGACACCCCGCCGCTCACCCTGCCGGACCACCCCAAGCTGGTCCAGAACCTCACCCATTTCGCCCGCGCCCTGCGCAAGGCCGGCCTGCCGGTCGGGCCAGGCCGGGTGCTGGATGCGGTGCAGGCGGTGGCCGCCGCGGGCTTCACCAGCCGGACGGATTTCTACTGGTCCCTGCAGGCCTGTTTTGTCACCAAGCCGGAACAGCGGGTGGTCTTTGCCCAGGTCTTCCGCCTGTTCTGGCGCGACCCCCGGTATCTGGAACATATGATGGCCGCGATGCTGCCGGCCATCCGCGGCGTGCAGGAGGACCGCGCCGCCAAACCCGCCGAAAAACGCGCGGCGCAGGCGCTGCTGGACGGCATGCAAGAGCAGCCTGAAGGGCCGGAGGGCGATGAGGGCGGCACCGAGGTCGAGGTGGACTCCACGCTCACCATATCGGCCGAAGAACGGCTCAGAACCCTCGATTTCGAACAGATGAGCACGGCAGAGGCTGCCGCCGCCAAACGCATCCTTGCGCAACTGACCCTGCCGGTAACACCGATCCAGTCGCGCCGCCTGACGGCCTCAGTGCAGGGGACACGCCCCGACTGGCGCCGCACCCTGCGCAAGGCGGCGCGGCAGGGCGGCGACCTGCAAACCATGGCGCGCGCCAAGCGCCGCATCCGCTGGCCCAATCTGGTGGTGCTCTGCGATATCTCCGGCTCGATGAGCCAGTACAGCCGCATCATCCTGCATTTCCTGCACGCCGCCGCCAACGCCAAGGGTCAGGGCTGGGCCAGGGTGCATGGTTTCACCTTCGGCACCCGCCTGACGAATATCACCCGCCATCTGCATCAGCGCGACGTGGACGCGGCCCTGGCCGCCGCGGGCGCCGAGGCGCAGGACTGGGAGGGCGGCACGCGGATCGGCGACTGCCTGCACGCCTTCAACCGCGACTGGTCGCGCCGTGTCATGGGGCAGGGGGCGGTGGTGCTCTTGATCACCGACGGGCTGGATCGCGGCGACCCGGACGCGCTAGCGCGTGAGATGCAGCGGCTGCAGCTGTCATCGCGCCGCCTGATCTGGCTCAACCCCTTGCTGCGCTGGGACGGCTTTGCCCCCAGGGCCCAGGGTATCCGCGCGATGCTGCCCTATACCGACAGCTTCCGCGCAGGCCATTCCATCGCCTCGCTGCAGGATCTGGCGCAGGTGATCTCCAGCCCCTCGGATGCGGGTGAGAAAGCCCGGCTGATGGCGATGCTCGGCTAACAAATTCATATAATGGAATGCAAGTTGATCTGAATCAAACCGCTTCCGTGTGTTTTATTACATTCTGAAATCAGAATGTAACGTGCGAAAGGAGCTGACATGTCTCTCAATTGGAAAGCCGGAGGCCTCTTGCTGGGGCTGGTGTTTTTCCTGGCGGTGCTGCTGGTCAAACCCATCGGGGTCTCGACGCAATTTGTGATCCTGGACGGCATCATCGCGGACGCGGTGAACCCTGACCTGGTGACGCGGACTGTCGAAGGCACCACCTCCACCAACGCTTATCTGGCGAAATCGGACGGTAAATATGCCAAGGCCGTCGCCAGCCCGCTCAATTACAGCTTTGTCTTTGTGCTGGCGATGGCGCTGGGCGGTTTGCTGTCGGCCAAGCTGCGCGGCGGGATCCCGCAGGCAGACCGCAGTGTGCCCGCCCTGTGGCGCGCCAACTTCGGCGGCTGCCAGGTGAAACGCTACGCTGCGGCTTTCTTGGGCGGATTCATCGTGCTTTATGGCGCCCGCCTCGCAGGCGGCTGCACTTCGGGGCACATGATGTCCGGCATGATGCAGACCGCGCTCTCCGGCTACATCTTCGCCGCCGGAGCCTTTGCCGCTGCCATCCCCGTCTCACTGCTGCTGTTCAAAAAGGAGGCCTGAGCCATGACAACCATCCTATTGGCAACTGTGATCGGCACAGCCTTTGGCGCGGTGCTGGACCGGATCGGGGCCTCCAACCCCAGCTATATCGGCAAGATGCTGAACCTCACCAATCTGAACCTGGCCAAGGCCATCCTGCTGGCAATCGGCACCGGCTCGGTGCTGATGTTCGGCGGCCAGATGGCGGGGCTGGTCGATGTCGGCCACATGTCGGTCAAGGCGGCCTATGCCGGCGTCTTCATCGGCGGGCTGATGCTGGGCGCGGGCTGGGCGCTGGCGGGCTATTGCCCCGGCACCGGCGTGGTCGCCGCTGCTTCGGGCCGCAAGGACGCGCTGTTCTTCATCGCGGGCGGGCTTTTGGGCGCTGCCGCCTATATGGTGACTTATCCGGCGTGGAAGGCCAGCGGCCTGTTGGACAGCCTCGCGGGCGGGAAGGTCACCCTCGGCATCGTTCCGGGCGCAAAATACGAAGGGCTGATGGCGCTGCCCGGCGATCTGCTGGGGATCATTCTGGGTCTTGGGTTTATCGCCTTGGCCTTTGCCCTGCCAGAACGGCTGGTGCCGCAAAAGGTTTCACCGCAACCAGCGGAGTAACCGCCCCTCGTGCAAGATCCAGGCGCCCGCCCGTTCCGGCGGGCGTTTTCTGTTTGGGGCCGCAACTTCTTGCTTGAAACCAAGGCGGTGAACCCCGACCTTTGAGGTTCAAAGCCGGGCAAACCGGTGGGGAGGACGCCGCATGCAAACCGCAAGCCCATTTGAAAACGCGCCTGAGACTGCCTTGGAATGGCACCGTGCCGGTACAGGCGCGGCACTGGCCACGGTTGTGCAGACCTGGGGCTCGGCGCCGCGCCGCACCGGTTCGCAATTGGTGGTCTCGGGGGGCGGACGTATCGAAGGTTCTGTCTCCGGCGGCTGCGTCGAGGGCGCCGTGGTGGCCGAAGCACTTGATGCACTTCAGGACGGCAATCACCGGCTGCTGGAATACGGCGTCAGCGACGCGGACGCCTTTGCCGTCGGCCTCGCCTGCGGCGGCACTATCAAGGTGCTGGTGGAACCCATCGGCGCCGCCTTGCCCGTGGACCTGCTGGAGGAACTGGTGCAGGCCCGCGCCGACCGCACACCCGTGTCCTATGAGGTGAACCTCACCACCGGCGCCCGCCGTCTGGCGCGCGGCGAATTCCCTGAGCGGATGCGCATGGACCGCGCGGGGCTGGAGGACGACGGCGAGACATTTGTGGCCGTCCACAACCCGCCCTTGCGGCTGGTCTGTGTCGGCGCGGTCCACATCACCCAGGCGCTGGTGCCGATGGCGCGGACTGCCGGCTACGACCCGGTGATCATCGACCCCCGCGCGGCCTTCGCCTCGACTGAGCGTTTTCCCGGCGAGACGCTGATGGATGACTGGCCGGACGAGGCGGTGGAGAAGCTTGGCCTCGACAGCCGCACCGCCGTGGTGCTGCTGACCCATGACCCGAAACTGGACGACCCGGCGCTGCAGGCGGCCCTGAAGGCTGATGTGTTCTACATCGGCGCGCTGGGATCGAAGAAAACACAAGTCGCCCGGATGGCGCGGATGCGGGGTGCCGGTTTCACCGAAGACCTGATCAGCCGCATCCACGGCCCCATCGGCCTGGATATCGGCGCCGCAGGACCGGCGGAAATCGCCGTATCCATCCTCGCAGAAATGACCGCCGTTTTGCGCGGCAAACAGCCATGAGGTTCGGCCCCGTTCCCCTGAAGGATGCCGAGGGCGCCATCCTTGCGCATTCACTGCAGGGCGCCAGCTGCAAGGTCGCCAAAGGCACGGTGCTGAGGGCTGATGACCTGCAAGACCTCGCCGCTGCCGGTCACACAGACCTCACCGTGGCCCGGCTGGATCCTGCCGATATCCACGAGGATGCGGCGGCAGCGGCGCTGGCGAACGCGCTGGTACCCGACCCGTCCGCGCAGGGCATCCGTATCTCGGGTGCCGGCACCGGCCGGGTTAACCTCTATGCCGCTGGCGCCGGGCTGGTGCGGCTGGACCGGGCCAGGCTGGAGGCAGTCAACGCAGCCGATCCGATGATCACTGTTGCAACCGTGCCGGATTATCACCGGGCGGACGCAGACGGAATGCTGGCCACGATCAAGATCATCTCCTATGGCGTCGCCGCCGATGCCATCCGCCGCGCCAGCGAAGACGCAGGGGATGCAATCCGGGTGCTGCCGCCGGTGTTCTCCTCTGCCACGCTGATTGAAACGCAGGTGCGTGAAGAGACGCCACCGGACAAAGGCCGCGCCGCGATGGCGGGCCGCCTGCACCGGATGGGCATCCCCCTGTCGCCGCGCGTTGTGGTGCCGCACCGCGAGGACGTGCTGGCAGAGGCCATCACCCGGGCACCGGGACAGCTGGTGCTGGTGCTGACCGGCTCGGCGACCTCAGACACCCACGATGTGGCGCCTGAGGCTTTGCGCAAGGCGGGCGGCAGTGTCACCCGATTCGGAATGCCTGTCGATCCCGGCAACCTGTTGTTTCTGGGCACCTTTCAGAACAGGCCGGTCATTGGCCTGCCGGGCTGTGCGCGTTCACCGGCCCTGAACGGTGCCGACTGGGTGCTGGAGCGGGTGATTTGCGGCCTGCCCGTAACCGCATCTGATATCGCAGCGATGGGTGTTGGCGGGCTGCTGAAGGAGATTCCCACCCGGCCGATGCCGCGCCGCGATGCAGAAGGCTGAATGCGGCGCTGCGGCACATGATTTGTGACGCAAGGTCACAACCATAGGCAGGCCCGTCTGACGCGAATTTTACCGCCGGCACCGCCCTGAAAACACTTCGCGGATGGCCCCGCCCGTGGTTAACTCCCCTCAGCCAGACAAAAACAAGCTAAAGGGAGGGTACTATGGCCAAGGTCTCAATGACCGTGAACGGCAAGGCTGCCAGCGGCAAGGTTGAAGGGCGCACGCTGCTGTCATCATTCCTGCGCGAGGCGCTGGGGCTCACCGGCACCCATGTGGGGTGCGACACCAGCCAGTGCGGCGCCTGCGTTGTGCATGTGGACGGCCAGGCGGTGAAGGCCTGCACCATGCTGGCGCTGGAAGCCGAAGGCGCCGAAGTCGCCACCATCGAGGGGCAGGCCAACACCGACGGCTCGCTGAACACAATCCAGCAGGCGTTCCAGGACCACCACGGGCTGCAATGCGGTTTCTGCACGCCGGGCATGGTGATGTCGGCGGCAGCACTTCTGCAGGACAACCCCAAACCCACTGAGGCTGAAATCCGCGACTATCTGGAAGGCAACCTGTGCCGCTGCACCGGCTACCACAATATCGTCAAGGCGATCATGGCGGCCTCAGGCCAGGATGTTTCCTCCATCGCGGCGGAATGACCGGACGACCCCAGGCCGGATCCGGCCTGAGCTGAACAAGGAGTGACTGACAAAGAGGTGCGCCGCCCAAGGCAGCACCCCCCAGGGAGGAAGACCAGATATGCCCAAGGACAATGACAGCGGCATCGGCGCCAGCCCCAAGCGGCGCGAGGACGTGCGGTTCCTGACCGGAGCCGGAAACTACACCGACGATATCAACGTGAACGGCCAGGCCCATGTGCATTTCCTGCGCGCGGATGTGGCCCATGCAACCATCAATTCCATCGATACATCTGCCGCGGCTGAGATGCCCGGCGTGGTGAAAATCTTCACCGGCGCCGATTTCGCCGAGGTCGGCGGCATCCCCTGCGGCTGGGGCGTGACCGACCGCCACGGCAACCCGCAGCAGGAGCCGCGCCATCCGATCATCGCTGAGGGCACCATCCGCCACGTGGGCGAAATCGTCGCCGCCGTGGTCGCCGATACAGTGGAACAGGCCCGCGATGCGGCCGAAGCGATTGAGCTGGACCTCAGCGACAAGCCCGCGGTGGTCAATATGGCCGCGGCGCTGGGTGACGATAGCACCAAGGTGCATGAGGATCTGACCTCAAACCTCTGTTATGACTGGGTGTTCGGCAATGATGATGACGGCGCGGTGCAGGCCGCCTTTGACAGTGCTGCGCATGTGACCACGCTGGATCTGGTCAACAACCGTCTGGTTGCCAACCCGATGGAGCCGCGTGTGGCCATTGGCGAGTACAGCCGCGGCACCGATGAATACACGCTGCACACCACCAGCCAGAACCCGCATGTGATCCGCTTGCTGATGTGCGCCTTTGTGCTGGGCCTGCCCGAGCACAAGGTCCGGGTGGTGGCCCCCGATGTCGGCGGCGGTTTCGGCTCCAAGATCTTCCACTATGCCGAAGAGGCCTTTTGCACCCATGCCGCCAAGGCCTGCGGGCGGGCGGTGAAATGGACTTCGACCCGGTCCGAGGCGTTCATCTCCGATGCCCATGGCCGCGATCATGTGACCAGGATCGAGCTGGCGCTGGACAGCCACAACCACTTCACCGCGCTGCGCACCAATACGATGGCCAATATGGGCGCGTATCTGTCGACGTTTTCGACCTCGGTGCCGAGCTATCTGCATGGCACGCTGATGGCGGGCAACTACAAGACGCCGGTGGTGCAGGTGAACGTGAAGACGGTGTTCACCAACACGGTGCCGGTGGATGCCTACCGCGGTGCCGGGCGGCCCGAGGCGACCTATCAGCTGGAGCGCGTCATCGACAAGGCGGCGCGCGAGCTGGGCGCCGATCCGATTGCCCTGCGGCGTCAGAACTTCATCACAGAGTTCCCCTATGAGACCCCGGTGGCGCTGACCTATGACACCGGCGATTACGTGGCGACCATGGACAAGCTGGAGGCGGTCGCCGATGTGGCAGGTTTCGCGGCCCGGCGTGCGGAAAGCGAAGCCAAGGGCAAGCTGCGCGGCTTTGGCGTCAACTGCTATATCGAGGCCTGCGGGATCGCCCCCTCCAACATCGTCGGCATGCTGGGCGCGCGTGCGGGGCTCTATGATGCCGCCACGGTGCGGGTGAACGCCACCGGCACCATCAGCGTCTTTGTCGGCGCGCATAGCCACGGGCAGGGTCATGAGACCTCCTTCCCGCAGGTCGTGGCCGACATGATCGGTATCGACGACAGCATGGTCGACATCGTGCATGGCGACACCGGACGGGTGCCGTTCGGGATGGGCACCTATGGCTCGCGCTCCATCGCGGTCTGCGGCTCGGCGATGGTGCGGGCGACCGAGAAGATCATCAACAAGGCCAAGAAGATCGCGGCGCATCTGATGGAGGCCTCGGACGCCGATATCGAGTTGAAGGACGGCCAGTTCACCGTGGCAGGCACCGATAAATCGGTGGCCTGGGGCGATGTGACCCTGACCGCCTATGTGCCCCACAACTACCCGCTGGAGGAGTTGGAGCCGGGGCTGGAGGAAACCGCGTTCTACGACCCGGCCAACTTCACCTATCCGGCCGGCGCCTATGCCTGCGAGGTGGAGGTGGATCCCGACACCGGCAAGGTCAGCATCGAGCGTTTCTCGGCGGCGGATGATTTCGGCAATATCATCAACCCGATGATCGTCGACGGCCAGGTCCATGGCGGGCTGGGGCAGGGCATCGGCCAGGCGCTCCTGGAGAACGCCGCCTATGATGAGGACGGCCAGTTGCTGTCGGCCTCCTACATGGACTACGCGATGCCGCGGGCCGATGATGTGCCGTTCTATCAGGTGGATCATTCGTGCCAGACCCCCTGCACCCACAACCCGCTGGGGGTGAAGGGCTGCGGCGAGGCCGGGGCGATTGGTTCCCCGCCTGCGGTGGTCAACGCAGTGATTGATGCGCTGCAATCAGCAGGCAAGGACGTGACCCATATCGATATGCCGCTGTCGCCCTCGCGTGTCTGGGCGGCGATGAATGGCTGAACCGGAACGGCGGGGGCGCTGCCCCCGCACCCCCGGGGTATTTTTAACCAGAAAGAAGAGGTTACGGCCTCTTGCTCTTTGGGAAGGACAACAGGATGTATGAATTCGAGTTTGAGAAACCTGCGACCATAGGCGAGGCTGTCGCCGCGCTGGCGGATGAGGACGCGCAGGCGCTGGGCGGCGGGCAGACGCTGATCCCGACGCTGAAACAGCGGCTGGCGATGCCGTCGAAACTGGTGAGCCTGACCGGCATAGAGGGGATGAAGGGCGTCAGCGGCGGTGACGGGATGCTGAGCATCGGTGGCGCCACCACCCATGCGGAGGTGGCCGAAGCCGCGGCAGATGCCTATCCGGCATTGGCAGCATTGGCGGGCCAAATCGGCGATCCGGCAGTCCGGAACCGCGGCACCATCGGCGGCTCATTGGCCAACAACGACCCCGCAGCCTGTTATCCGGCGGCGGCGCTGGGCAGCGGTGCGACGATCATGACCAACCGGCGCGAGATCACCGCGGATGACTATTTTCGCGGGCTGTTTGAGACCGCTTTGGAAGACGGCGAGATCATCACCGCGGTGCGCTTCCCGGTGCCGCAGAAGGCCAGCTATCAGAAGTTCCTGCAGCCGGCCTCGCGCTTTGCTCTGGTCGGGGTGTTTGCGGCTAAATATGCGGCGGGCGTGCGGGTGGCAGTGACCGGCGCGTCAGAGGAGGGCGTATTCCGCTGGAATGAGGCCGAAGCCGCGCTGGATGCGGATTTTGCGCCGGAGGCGCTCGATGGCCTCAGCGTGGATGCCGGCGGCATGATGGCGGACCTGCATGGCTCCAAAGCCTACCGCGCCCATCTGGTCGGGGTGATGGCCAAACGCGCCGTGGCGGCTGCAGCTTGATGGTTTGAACAGGGCGGGCACCGCGAAGCCGGTGTCTGCCGGAAACGGCAGCTAGTGCCGCAGGTAACCGGAGATTTCCTCCAGCAGGGTTTGTGTCTTGCCTGACAGTTCGCGGATTTCGGTTGCGATCACCGCAAACCCCTTGCCCATATCGCCGATCCGCGCCGCCTCGATCGAGGCGTTGAAGGAGATGAACTTGATATTGCGTCCGACCCCTTCGGCATTGGCGATGGTGGTCCGCATGTTCTGCTCGCGCTCTTCCTCACGCATCTGCTGTGCGCCGCACAATGTCTGGACCATCTGGCTGAGAAAGCTGGAGACGGCCGGTTCCAGCCGGTAGAGGCAGAGGCCCGCAAGATCCGGGATCCGGCGCACATTCTCCAACGGGCCGCCCTCAGGCCGGGAGGTGGCGCTGTGCAGGGGGGTGAGCACGTCCAGGCAGGCCTGGCGTTTGGCTTCCAGATCCTTGGGCAGGCTATAGCTGCACTCCTGCAGCAGGCTGTCCAGGCCGCTGCTGAGCATCGCATGGGCGGCCGCAATCCGCTGCACGGACAAGGTCAGGACGTCCGCGGCGCTGCCAGCATCCGCGTCTTTCGGATTCTGGGCCAGAGCCAGCAGAGACAGCGCGGCGATGCGGCTGGGGCCGACGGCCATGAAAGCGGTGTTCTGTACGTCGGATAAACTTTTCATGCCTGCACCTTAATGACCATGCAGACCGTTCTAACGGGCAGGCGTTAAGGCAGCGCTAACTGCGATGGCTCCGGCAAAAAGAAAAGCCCCGCAGCGGCGCTGCGGGGCTGGATACCTGTCTTGAAGGCGGCCGGATTACTTGTTTGGCAGCGGGCCGATCATCATGATCATCTGACGGCCTTCCATCTTGGGCATGTTCTCGACCTTGCCCAATTCCTTGATGTCTTCCGCAACCCGTTCCAAAAGCTCGCGGCCCAGGTTCTGGTGCGCCATCTCGCGGCCCCGGAAACGCAGGGTGACTTTCACCTTGTCGCCGTTTTCCAGGAACTTGTAGACGTTGCGCATTTTCACATCGTAGTCATGAGTGTCCGTGTTGGGACGGAACTTGACCTCTTTGACCTCGATGATCTTTTGCTTCTTGCGGGCTTCGCTCTCGCGTTTCTGCTGTTCATACTTGAACTTGCCAAAGTCCATGATCTTGCACACGGGCGGGTTGGCGTTGGGCGAGATTTCAACCAGATCCAATCCGGCCTCGGCAGCCAGCTCCATGGCTTTGGACGGGTGTACAACCCCGCCGTTTTCGCCATCGGCGCCAATCAGGCGGATTTCGGAGGCACGGATTTTTTCGTTGACGCGCGGGCCGGTGTCGCGTTGCGGCGGCGCGTTATGAGGTCTGCGGGCTATGACTGCGATCCTTCTGTCATTGCAAAAAGTGCGGGAACGCTACTGCCCCCGCGCGTGTGATTCAAGGCTTATAGGCGGTATGGCTGCAGGAAAGCCGCATTTCAAGGCCGCATATTGCAAATGGCCCTGAAAACAGGCGCGAACCCTGACCGGACGGCAGCATGGCGCTGCGGGACAGCATCCTGAAAAGACGGGAATGCGGCGGGGTTCCGCCAGTTGCGGGACCGGCGGGCGGCAGCTGGCCGCCCGTGATGCAGGCCTGGGAAACTTCCCCCTTGAGTGCTGCGCTGCCGCGCGCCATCTGGCAGGCAGATGCTGCGGATGGCGCGGCCAGGCCGGCAAAGCCGGTAAACGGAAGGAGTGTATTATGAAACAGTTATTGATCCTGATTGCGCTAGGGGCTGCTGCAGTGGGCGGCTATGTGCTGCTGAACGGCCAGGGGGCGCAGGACCCGGCACCTGCCGAGGCACCGGCCGTGCAAGAAGAACAGAGCAGCACCGCGCCGGAAGCGGCAGACGAGGAAAACGCGGCTCCGGCCGAACAGGCGGTGGAAGATGCGGCGGACGCCGTTGAGGGCGCCATCGACTCCGGTGCCGAAGCTGCCGGCGCCGCTGTTGATGCAGTGCAGGACACCGTAAGCGAGGCGGCGGAAGCGGCTGCTGAAGCGGCAGGGGACGCAGTTGATGCGGCCCAGGGCACGGCGGGTGCTGCATCGGACGCCGTGCAGGATACCACAGACGCTGCCACCGATGCCGCTGCCGGCGTTGCGGATGACGCTGCGGATGCTGCTGGTTCGGCGGTGGATCAGGCCGGCGAGGCTGCCCAAGGCGCGGCAGAGACTGCCGCCGGCGCGGCTGAGACCGCAGAGGACGCCGCATCCGAGGCGCTGGACAGTGCAGCCGGCACCGCACAGGAGCTGCTGAACCAGCCCGGCGCGGCGGAAACCGAAAGCACTGCGGGCAGCGATTGAACCCGGCCGTAGGCTGAGCCTGGCCAGAAGTTGAGCCAGGCCGCCAGGCACGAAATGCAACCGGCGGCAGGCATTATGCCCTGCCGCTGGAAGTCTGCGGCCGAATCTGCAGCCGCGGATCAGTGCGGGCGGGCCTGTGCCTGCTGCGCGACACGGGCCATATGGTCCAGCGGGGCCTGATCGCCTGGCTGCGGCTGCGGCGCCAGGAAGGCCAGGAAGGTCTCCCAGCCGGCACTGTTGCCGCCTTGTTTGCGGGCGCGCTGGATTTGCAGCTGGGCCACACCGATCAGGTCAAGCGGCTTGGCACCGTCGTAGGCGCTGCCGGTGAGGGTGGCCAGATGGCTGCGGAACCGTTTGCCCATGGAATTCAGCAGCAGCATCGGCGAGGTCACCGGATGGCCGGCCTGCACCAGCGCGTCAAACATCTCGTCAATGTCGCCGGGGGCAATGGCACGCGCATCATAGCGGGCTTTGACGCCTGCGATCCGCTCGGGAACCGTCGGCTGCACCTGGCCGGGACGGGCCTGGAACCCCGCAACCGCTGCTTTGACGCGGGCTTTGCCCGCCTCTGTTCTGACGGACTGGAAAACGGGCGGCTGCCCCGAGGTCAATTCGTTCTGCATGTTTCGTTGCTCCGTTCTGGATCTCAGCAACCGGAATACAGAATCATCCCCAACAAAAGATAAACGGGAGGCGGCGGCCTCCCGTCAAAATAGTGTCAAAATCCGGGCAGCGCCCCGGCGCGGGATCAGTCGAGGAAGGCCTTTTCGACCACGAAGTGCGCCGGTTTCGAGTTGGCGCCTTCTTCCAGCCCATAGGTGTTCTCGAACAGGTCCTTGAGCTCCAGATTGAAGGCCAGGTTGCCGCAGATCATCGCCCGGTCGCTTTCCGGGTTCAGCGGCGGCACACCAAGTTCGGCAAAGGCCTCGCCCGAGCGCATCAGGTCGGTGATGCGGCCCATCTTGGGGCTCTCTTCGCGGGTGGTGGTCGGGTAATACTTGATCTTCTTCCAGAAGCCTTCGCCGATCACCTCGTTCAGCAGCTCGTCTTCCTTGAGGCTTTCGATCAATTCGCGGCCATAGGTCAGCTCGCCTGCGGTGCGGCAGGTGTGGGTGATGATCACCTCGTCGTAATCCTCATAGGTCTGCGGCTCGCGCAGGAGGGACGCAAAGGGCGCAAAGCCTGTGCCGGTGGCAAAGAACCAGATCCGCTTGCCCGGCAGCAGCGCGTCATGCACCAGGGTGCCGACCGGCTTGGGGCGCAGGATGATCTCGTCGCCTGGCTGGATGTGCTGCAGGCGCGAGGTCAGCGGGCCGTCTTCCACCTTGATCGAGTAGAATTCCATTTCCTCGTCCCAGCTGGGCGAGGCGATGGAATAGGCGCGCAGCAAGGGTTTCACCTTGCCGGTTTTGGGGTCGGGATCGTTCATCAGGCCGATCATCACGAATTCGCCCGAGCGGAACCGCAGCGAGGCCGGGCGGGTCACCTTGAAGGAGAACAGCTTGTCGGTCCAGTGCTTCACCTCAGTGACGGTCTGGGCATCGGGCAGGGCGGGCTTTGCCTTTTCGGGCGCGGCGTTGGTTGCAATGTCGGTCACGGGTGTCATCTCATTCATCGGGTCCACTGCCGGAGGAGTAGCCGGCACCTCTGATTAGTCTTTGATACAGGTCAGGAAAACCCCTTGTTTTGCGAAACCGGCCCCGCGCAGGACGCAACGGAACCGGTCTGGCAAAGGTTTTCCCAGGCTCGGGAGGGCTGGCTTAGCGGGCAGCGGTGCTGCCGCGCAGGCGGGCCTGATAGCTGTGGTCTTTCCAGTTGGCGCGGGCCAGCCACTGGTCCTCGGGCTGGCGGGCGGCGAGGTCGTCGCTCAGCTCCACCTCGTCAAAGCCGGAGCGGCGGGCCATGGCATACTGGTCGGCGATCACATGGCCAAAGGCGCGCAGGCGGCCCTCATAGCCCTTCAGCCGCAGCTGACGGGCCAGGGTGAAGCCGCGCCCGTCGGCAAAGCTGGGGAATTGCACCCGCACCAGCTCAACCCCGTCCAGCGACACGTCGTTCAGGCTGGCGTCCGAGGCCAGTTCCAGCACATCCGAGCCGTCAAAGCCGGTGGTCCAGTCGTCGGCCGCAAAGCCGGTGTCGGTCACGATAACAGTCATCTCACTCACGCTCCTGTGCGTACCATTTGGCCGTCCACAACATGGATGCCGCATTCTTCCTTGTTTTCCCCGCGCCAGCGCCCGGCACGGGGGTCTTCGCCTTCCTTGACCGGGCTGGTGCAGGGCGCGCAGCCGATCGAGGGATAGCCCTTGGCCACCAGCGGATGGCGGGGCAGGCGGTTTTCATCCATATAGGCGCGCACGTCCTCGGGCGCCCAATGGGCCAGCGGGTTGATCTTGAGCCGGCCGGTGCCCTCTTCGACCTCGAAGAACTCCAGCGCAGCGCGGGTGCCGGCCTGGAACCGTTTGCGCCCGGTGATCCAGCCGTCATAGCCGTCCAGCGCCTTTTGCAGCGGCACCGTCTTGCGCAGGGTGCAGCAGGCGTCCTTGTCGCTGAATTTGAGCGCCCCGTAGGGATCCTTTTCGGCGATGTCATCGGCGCGGATGATGCGCAGATTGCGCAGGCCCAGCCGCTCGCTCACCTCCTGCTGATAGATCAGCGTCTCGGTGAACAGCAGTTCGGTGTCCACGAACACAACCGGCGTCATCGGGTCGATGATCGCGGCCATATGCAAGAGCACCACGGATTCCGCGCCGAAAGAGGAGACCAGGGCGATATGGCCCGCGTCCTTCAATGCGCCCTCCATAACCGAGGTGGCCGAATGGTGGCGGAAGCGCGCATTCAGCGCCTCCGCCTTGGCGGCCAGCTCCCGGTCCCGGGCGGGGTTGCCCCCCCCGGCGGGCTGTTTTCCGGCAGTGTCGAACATGGGTCAGGCGACCTTTTTCTGAGCCTCGGGATAAAGCGCGGCCTTGAACGGCTCCATGCCGATCCGGCGGTAGGTCTCGAGGAAGGTTTCCTCAGCCCCTTCACGCTGGGCCATATAGACCTCGACGATGCGTTCCACGGCGGGAACAATCTCGTCATAGGCAAAGCCGGGGCC
The DNA here is from genome assembly GCF_001593695.1 of Leisingera sp. F5. Lineage (NCBI taxonomy): Bacteria > Pseudomonadati > Pseudomonadota > Alphaproteobacteria > Rhodobacterales > Roseobacteraceae > Leisingera > Leisingera sp. F5. The sequence goes on from NZ_LUKH01000030.1 coordinate 29,711, forward strand.
GGTGCGGGTGCCGATGGCCGCCGTCTCGGTGGCGTCGCCGCCCAGGGTGATCTGGTAATTCTCCACCCCGGCGCGGTCCAAACCAAGAATGCCGATATGGGCAACATGGTGATGGCCGCAGGCGTTGATGCAGCCCGAGATCTTGATCTGCAGATGGCCGATGTCGTGCTCCATCTTCAGTTCGTCAAAGCGGGTTGCAATCTCCTGCGCCACGGGAATCGAGCGGGCGGTTGCCAGCGCGCAGTAGTCCATGCCGGGGCAGGCGATGATATCCGAGATCAGGCCGATGTTGGCGGTGGCCAGGCCGTTTGCCTTCAGCGCGGCGTGGATTGCCGGCAGGTCGTTCTTGTGGACATGCGGCAGGATCACGTTCTGCTGGTGGCTGATGCGCAGCTCATTATAGGCGTATTGCTCGCCCAGATCCGCCATCACCCGCATCTGTTCAGCGCTGGCGTCGCCGGGTGTTGCCCCGTGCGCCTTGATCGAGATGGTGACGATGGCATGGTCGCCCTTGCGGTGCTCGGCCAGGTTGGTGTCGGCCCAGGCGCGGAACACCGGGTCGGCTTCATAGGCCGCGTCAAACGCGTCGGTCGGGCCGGAGCGGAACTCCGGCGCTGCGAAATGCGTCTTGATCTCTTCTAAGAGTTGCTGGTCGGTGCCGTCGTACTGGCCGCGGATCGCCATGAAGGCCTCCTCGGTCATCGCGCGGTAGGTGTCGATGCCGTTCTCGGAGACGGTGATCTTGATGCGCGCCTTGTACTTGTTGTCGCGGCGGCCCAGCACGTTGTAGACGGTCAGAACCGACTCCAGATAGGGCAGCAGATCCGCCTGCGGCAGGAATTCGCGCAGTACCTGGCCGATCATCGGGGTACGGCCGAGGCCGCCGCCGACAACGACCTTGAAGCCGGTCTTGCCGTCCTGTTCCACCACCTGCAGACCCACGTCATGCGCCTTGATCACGGCGCGGTCGTTGCCGCTGCCGGTGATGGCGATCTTGAACTTGCGGCCCAGGAACTGGAATTCCGGGTGGTCGGTGGACCACTGGCGGATCAGCTCGGCATAGGGGCGGGGATCGGTAAGCTCATCCGCGGCGGCACCGGCGAAATGGTCGGCGGTGGTGTTGCGGATGGTGTTGCCCGATGTCTGGATAGCGTGCAGTCCAACCTCACCCAGCGCGTCCAGCATATCCGGAATATCGCGCAGTTTCGGCCAGTTGTACTGGATGTTCTGGCGGGTGGTGAAATGGCCGTAGCCCTTGTCCCACTTCTCACCCAGCAGGGCGAGGGTCCGCATCTGGGCGGAGTTCAGGGTGCCATAGGGCACCGCGACCCGCAGCATATAGGCGTGCAGCTGCAGGTAAACGCCGTTCATCAGGCGCAGCGGCTTGAACTCGTCCTCGGTGAGAGAGCCGTCAATGCGGCGCCCGACCTGGGCGCGGAACTGGGCGTTGCGCTCGGCCAGGAAGGCCGCGTCGAACTCGTTGTACTTATACATTGGCTTCGGCCTCCTGCTTGCCGTGGAAGTAGTTCGAGGGGCCGGTGCGGCGGAAATCCTCGCGGAAATGGGTCGGCTCGGGGCCGTTCGGGCCTGCCTTGGCATCGGCCAGATAGGCGCCGACGATGCGGATGTTCTGCTTCTCTGCCTCGATCAGGCGCAGCTGGGCTTCGGCCTCATCGGTGATCAGCTCAGCCTCCGACAGGTCGCGGGTCCAGCTGTCGTCAGCGGTGAAATAAATCACGTCGCCTTCCAGCAGATCGTTGGCGGTGATGACTTTGGGGGTAAAGGCGCGGGCCATTATGCAAGCTCCGTTTTGAGGTCGGTCAGGGCGGCGGCCGCTTTGCGCGGCGCAAGGCCCAGGAAGGTGAGGGCAGGGCCGTCAAAACCGGCCGCATCAAGGTCGGCGGGCAGGCGGTCCAGATTGGTTTCCAGCACCCGCTGTTCGGGGCGCGAGGCGTTCTCGACAATGGTCACCGGCGTGGCGCGGTCAGCGCCGTGCATGATCAGGCGGCCCTGCACAAACCGGGCGGACTTCTTGCCCATATAGATCGCGGCCACCTCGCCCGGACGCGCCAGCGCAGCCCAGTCGTGATCGGCAAAACCGCTCATCGCATGGCCGGTGATGAAGCGCACAGACGTGTTGCGGCCGCGCTGAGTCAGGCTTTGGCCGATGCCCGCCACGGCAGCCGAGGCAGCGGTGATGCCGGGGATGATCCGGGTGGCGATTCCAGCCTCTTCGCAGGCGGTCAGCTCTTCATCCAGACGGGCAAAGATGGTGGGATCGCCGGCCTTCAGCCGCAGCACCTTGCGGCCAGCCTTGGCATGGGCAACCAGCCGCGCGTTGATCTCGTCCTGGCTGACCTGCGCACCGAAGCCTTCCTTGCCGACGTTTTCCAGCTCTGCTTGCGGGCCGGCCAGCGCCATGATCTCACCACTGACCAGACGGTCATACAGAATGACATCGGCTTCCTGCAGCGCGCGCAGGGTCTTGATGGTCAAAAGATCCGCGTCGCCGGGGCCGGAGCCTGCAAAGGCAACCTGGCCCGCAACCATACAAGCCATGCTGCCGCGGGTGTAAGCGGTGGCATTGACGGTATGTGTGGTATGTGCAGGCATTTCAGCGGCCTCTCCGGTATGTTTGACTTGAGGTTAGATATAGGAAATATTCCCGGTATTGCGCTATATGTGCGGACAAATAAGAACATGGGTTCTTGGTGGTTGAAGATGCGGGCCGATTGGTCCTCACAACAGGAGAAAACAGGAATGACGGTGCGGATCGACGCCACTGACCGGAAAATTCTGGCTGAACTGCAGCGCGACGCGGGTCAGTCGCTGGACGAAATCGCCCGTCAGGTGGGGTCATCAAAGACCCCTGTATGGAATCGCATCCGCAAACTGAAGGAAGGCGGTGTGATCGGTCAGCAGACAGTTCTGCTGGATGCCGAAGCGCTGGGGTTTGAGGCCTGTTTTTTTGTCCTCATCCGCACTTCCGAGCACGAGGCGGACTGGCAGGCAAAGTTCCTTCAAGCCTTGCGCGATCGCCCCGAGGTGCAGGAAGCGCACCGGCTGGCGGGCGACATCGACTATATCCTGAAGGTCCGGGTGCAGAACGCGCGCGCCTATGATGTGTTCTATCAGGCGCTGATTGCCGAAGTGCGGGTGCATAATGTGACGGCGCTTTTGTCGATGGAAGAGATAAAATCCACAACGATGCTGCCGCTTCAGCCCGGATGATTTCGGGTATTTAAGACCAGAAAGAAGCCGGAGGATTGTCTGCTTCTTTCTGGTTTGAAAATACCCCGGGGTTTGGCGCGGAGCCCCAAGTCAGGCCGTAACCATCAGCCGGGTCAGTCCGTGGAAATGATAGGTGTTGGAGTATCCAGGCTCAACCGCCAGTGCCAGATCCGGGCAGCGGTGGAACAGGATCGGCAGGGCGATCTGCATCTCCAGCCGCGCCAGCGGCGCGCCGACGCAGAAGTGCAGGCCGCCGCCAAAGCTTTTGTTCACTTTCGGAGGCCGCGCCGGGTCGAAACGGTCCGCATCCTCCAGCGCCTTAGGGTCGCGGTTGGCAGCACCCAAGAGCAGCGCCACCTGATCGCCGCGCTGGAAGGTGTGGCCGAACACCTCGGCCTCTTCATAGGCGTGGCGGGTGAACATATGCAGCGGCGGGTCATATCGCAGGATCTCCTCCACCAGCCGCTCGATCCCTTCCGGAGCCAGCCACTCCGGCTGCCAGCCTTGCTGCAGCATGGTCTTCACGCCGTTGCCCAGTGAATGCACGGTGGCCTCATGGCCCGCGTTCAAGAGCAGGATACAGGTGCCGATCAGTTCGTCGGTGGACAGCTTGTCGCCTTGTTCCTCCGCCGCGATCAGCCGGGTGATCAGGTCGTCGCGGGGATCGTTCCGGCGTTCCGCGATGTAGCCGCGCAGGAACTCTGTGAACTCTTGCGAGGCCTGTGCTGCGGCGTGTTCGGTGTCTTCCGTGCGCGACGCCTGATACATCGCCACGATCTTGTGCGACCAGTCCACGAGATTGGCGCCCATCTCTTCCGGCACACCCAGAAGGCGGCAGATGGTCACGACCGGAACCTGGGTGCAATAGGCCTCCAGCAGGTCAAAGGGCTGATCCGGAAAGGCGTCGATCAGCTGGTGGCACAAGTCCTTGATCCCCGGCTCCAACGCCGCGATTCCGCGAGAAGTGAAAGCGTGCAGCACCAGGCGGCGCAGGCGGGTGTGGCGGGGCGGCTCGGCGTCGAGCATCGAATGCGCCTCAACCGCTAGGAAGGGGGCGAGATGGGCGGGGCCGTCCTGGCGCAGCTCCTCCGGCACCTCGCGGCCGAAGCGGCGGTCGCGCAGCAGCATGTGCACCGCGGCATGGCCGAAGGCGGCGGCCATGCCGTAGTCCTGCCAATGGTGCAGCTGGCCCTCGGCCTGCGCGGCGGCGTAGAAAGGGTAGGGGTCCTGCACAAAGGCCGGGTCGGTGGGGGATTGGAATAAAGTCTTCATACACCGGTTGTTGCCGTTGCATCTGGTCAATGCAAGGGCCGCTTTGATAACGTGCCGCAATGAAAACACAGCAACTTCTTCGCTGGAGCCTGCCTGCCGGGTTCCTGTTGGCCGTGGCGGCATTGGCGCTGGCGGTCTGGTCTTATGGCTACCGCCAGGCGCTGGACAGCCTGGCAGAGCGCAGCGCGGCGGATCTGGCCTTGGCGTCGGACAGGGTCAGCACCCAGTTGCAGGTCTATCAGGAACTGGCGGTGCTGACCGCCGAACACCCGGCGCTGACGGATCTGTCCACGCCCGCGGCGCAGGACGCGGCGGCGGAGCTGCTGCGCACGGTCGCCGATAAGACCGCGGCGCTGGATGTGTTTTTTGCCGCTGCGGACGGCCGGGTGATGGCGGCAGCCGAAGGGGTGTCCGGCCCGGATGTTTCGGAGCAGGCGTATTTCACCCGCGCCATGCACGGGGCAATGGGCACCGGCCATGCGGTTTTGCAGCCGGGCGGGCGGCGGGCGTATTTCTATGCCGCGCCGGTGTTCCGGTCCGGCGGTGTGCATGGCGCTTTGGTTGTGGCAGCGGATGTGAATGATGTGGAACAGACCTGGCGCGGCTCGCTGCCGGCGGTGTTCTTTACCGGCATGAGTGGCGAGGTGTTCATTTCCAACCGGTCCGAAATGCTGTTCTGGCAGCGCGGCGCGGAGGGGGAAACCCCGAGTGTCACGCGCAGGGACCGCTATGCAGGGCATGAAATCTGGAGTCTTGAGGGCAGCCCGTATTTGCCCGGCCGCGCGCTGCATCTTTCCGTGGACTTGCCGCTGATTGGAATGACAGGCGAAATCCTGGTGGATGTGGCGCCGGCCCGGCGGATCGCGGCCTTGCAAGCGGCGGCGCTGGCGGCGGTGTGCCTGGCACTCGGGGCCATGCTGTTCATCGTGATGGAGCGCCGACGCACTCTGGCCGAGGCCAATGCAGTGCTGGAAAGCCGGGTTGAGAAGCGCACCCGGGATCTGTCGGCGGCCAACACCCGGCTGCGCCGCGAGGTGCGCGAACGCGAGGAAGCCGAGGCGGCGCTCAAACGCGCGCAGGAGGATCTGGTGCAGGCGGGCAAGCTGTCCGCTTTGGGGCAGATGTCGGCGGGCATCAGCCATGAATTGAACCAGCCCTTGATGGCGATCCAGCAATATGCCGAAAACGGCACGGCCTTTCTGGAGCGCGGCAAGGCGGAGCGGACCGGCGAGAATCTGGGACGGATAGCTGACATGGCGGTGCGGATGGCGCGGATCATCAAGAACCTGCGCGCCTTTGCCCGCAATGAAAGCGAGCCGATGGGGCGGGTGGACCTGCTGCAAGTGATCGACGCCGCGGTGGAACTGACGATGCCGAGGCTGAAGGCAGATCGCATCGATCTGCGCTGGAACGCGGCGGCCTGTGGCGGACCGGTCTATGCCTGGGGCGGCGAGGTGCGGCTGACGCAGGTTTTTGTGAACCTGATCAACAATGCCGCCGACGCGATGCAGGCACAGGTGGAAAAGGTGATCTCGATCTCCGTCGACACCGGCCCGCGGCTGCAGGTGCGGGTGCAGGACAGCGGTCCCGGCATCAAGGAGCCGGAGAAGATGTTCGACCCGTTTTATTCCACCAAGGCGGTGGGCAGCTCTGAGGGCATGGGGCTGGGGCTGTCGATTTCTTACGGGTTGGTGCAAAGCTTTGGCGGCAATATCCGCGGTGCCAATACCGGCGGCGGTGCGGTGTTCACGGTGGAGTTGGAGCCATGGCACGAGGGTGCTGAGAAGGGGGACGCGGCATGACCCGCAAGGTGCTATTGGTGGATGATGACGCGGCAGTGCGCGAGGCGCTTGCCCAGACGCTGGAGCTGAACGATCTGGAGGTGGTCGTCTGCGGCTCGTTCGTAGCGGCGAAGGATCATATCACAAGCGCGTTTGATGGCATTATCGTGTCGGACATCCGGATGCCGGGGCGGGACGGGTTTCACCTGCTGGACTATGCCCGCGGTGCAGACGAGGAACTGCCGGTGGTGCTGCTGACCGGCGAGGGGGACATTCCGATGGCGGTGAAGGCGATGTCGCAGGGGGCGTTTGATTTCCTGGAAAAACCCTGCGCCGCAGCCGATTTCCTGCCGGTGCTGGAACGCGCCCTGAAGACCCGGGCGCTGGTGCTGGAAAACCGGCGCCTGAAGCACCAGCTCGAGAGCGGCGATCCGGCGGCGCGGCTGCTGTTCGGCACCTCGCCCCAGGCCACCGAGATGCGCCAGCGGGTGCGGGCGGTGGCGCCGACGGGGGCCGAGGTGCTGGTCACCGGCGCGCCGGGCAGCGGCATTTCCAAGGTGGCAGAGGTCATCCACCTGATGTCGCCTGCCGGGCAGGGGCCGTTTGTGAAACGCCCGGCAGCCGGGCTGGCAGCCGGGACAGTGGCGGAGCTGTGCCAGGAGGCCGCGGGCGGGTCGCTGTTCCTGGATGAGGTGCAGGCACTGCCGGAAGCGGCGCAATATGCGCTGCTGGCGCAGTTGGAGCAGGGCAGCGGAGTTCGGATCATAGCCGGTTCCAGCGCCGATCTGGCGGGTAAGGCGGAGGCTGGCAGTTTCAGTGCCGACCTGTTCTACCGGCTGGATGTGATGCGGGTGCGCATCCCCTCGCTGGCCGAACGCCCCGGTGATATTCCGGTGCTGTTCCGCCATTATGTGGCGCAGGCGGCAGAGCAGGCCGGGATCGGGGTGCCGGAGATCAGCCAGGACCATCTGGCAGCCCTGATGGCGCAGGATTGGCCGGGCAATGCGCGCTCCCTGATGTCGGCGGCGATGCGGTTTGTGCTGGGAATGCCCGAGGAGGCCGTCGTGGCCGCCGGGCTGGGGCTGGCAGAGCAGATGGCGCAGGTGGAGCGCTCGCTGCTGATTGCCGCATTGGGCCGCGCCAACGGGCGTGCGGCTGCGGCCGCGGAAGCGTTGAGGCTGCCGCGCAAGACGTTTTATGACAAGCTGGCCCGCTATGGCATCCGGCCCGAGGAGTACCGCCGCTGAGGGCGTTGGGGCCGGGGCCTTGCGGTTTGTCTTTCCCGGCGCAGTGGCCGGGGTATTTAAGGAGGCGGCGCCGCCGGAAAACCCCGGATGGGGCCATGGGCGGAGGGAGGACGGGGGTCGCAAGCCCCCATGTCCGCTGAAGCCTTCGTTGCGGGACGCCCCTGCACCCGATGAGGAGGTGGTCTTGGGGGCCCTGTGGTCTCCTGGTGGTGCGGGGTGTCAACCCGCACCGGTGTCGCGACGGAAGGCAGTATTGCAGGGCGGGGTTAAGGGCAGGAAAGCGGTGCGTGCGGTGGGGATGCAACACCCCGGCGGACGGCGTGAGGCGGAGAGGCCGGATGCCTCCCCTCTCGGCGGCATAGCCGCCTGACGGGCAGCGGGACGAGGATATTTTCAGCCAGAAGAAGGGCGGCGATTCCATTGCAGTTCTGTCTGGCGCTAACATTTGTGCGGAATTCCGCACGAAGCCGGAAGCACCCTGTGCGGGATTTCGCACAGCTTTTGACAGATGCAGCCTGTGTGCATTTGGACCTGTCCGTAAGCCTATACAAGAAATCGAAAAATTCAGACGCCCGGTGATTCTCGAATCAATTGTTGAGCGGATTTCTGCAACTTGGGATGCTCTGGGCGGGCTTCAGCCATGCGCTGAATGCAACATCGGATTTAGAGATGATTTTTCTGGGAGGAAAAGACCATGAAATTCCTGACCACTGCCGCCACCGCATTGGCACTGACCGTTACTGCAGGCGCTGCTTCGGCAGCCTGTGACGACGGCGAGATTGTGGTGAAGTTCAGCCACGTCACCAACACCGATAAGCACCCCAAGGGGATTGCCGCGTCGCTGCTGGAGAGCCGTGTGAACGAAGAGATGAACGGCACCATGTGCATCGAGGTCTATCCGAACTCGACGCTGTATAACGACAACAAGGTGCTGGAAGCGATGCTGCAGGGCGACGTGCAGCTGGCGGCGCCGTCCTTGTCGAAGTTTGAGAAGTTCACCAAGCAGTTCCGCCTGTTCGACCTGCCGTTCATGTTCAAGAACATCGACGCGGTGGATGCGTTTCAGGGGTCGGAAACCGGCCAGGAGATGCTGGATTCGATGCAGCGCCGCGGGTTGCAGGGGCTGGCCTACTGGCACAACGGCATGAAGCAGATGTCGGCCAACAAGCCGCTGGTGGACCCCACGGATGCCAACGGGCTGAAGTTCCGGGTGCAATCCTCGGACGTGCTGGTGGCGCAGATGGAAGCGATCGGCGGCAGCCCTCAGAAGATGGCGTTCTCGGAGGTTTACGGCGCGCTGCAGCAGGGGGTTGTGGACGGGCAGGAGAACACCTGGTCCAATATCTATGGCAAGAAGTTCTTTGAGGTGCAGGACGGTGTCACCGAAACCAACCACGGCGCGCTGGACTATCTGGTGGTGACCTCGGTCGACTGGCTGGACAGTCTGGACCCGGCGGTGCGCGACCAGTTCCTGACCATCCTGAACGAGGTGACCACAACCCGGAACGCCGAGTCCACCAAGGTGAACGGTGAGGCGCGCCAGGCGATCATCGATGCCGGCGGCGTGGTGCGCGAGCTGACCCCTGAGCAGCGCGCGGCCTGGGTCGAGGCGATGAAGCCGGTCTGGGAGAAATTCGCAGGCGACGTCGGCCAGGAGAAGATCGACGCGGCGCAAGCCATCAACGCAGGCCTCTAAGGCAGGCTTTTTCCGGGAGGCCCGTATCGGGGCCTCCTGACCGCAGGGGGCGTGTGGATCCGCCGCCTGCACCCCTTTCCGCAAAATTTGGGAGGCAGCCATGGCGGGGTCCAGAACCGGCCCGAGCGGGCTTATCAACTCACTCGAAGAAACTCTGATCGCGCTCCTGCTGGGGCTGATGACCGCAATTACTTTTGCCAATGTGATCGCGCGGTTTGTGTTCAATTCCAACATTCTATGGGCGCTGGAACTGACGGTGTTCCTGTTTGCCTGGCTGGTGCTGCTGGGCGCGTCTTATGCGGTGAAGGCCCATGCGCATCTGGGCGTTGACGCCATTGTCAACATGCTGGCACCGGGCACGCGCAAGGTGGTGGGACTGTTCGCTGCCGCCTGCTGCATCGTGTTCTCCTTGCTGCTGCTGAAGGGCGCCTATGACTATTGGGCGGTGTTTGCCGACCTGCCGCCCACCTCCGGGCGCTGGTTCCCGACCGGGTTTGACATGAAGGCGCGCAGCCAGAGCTTTTATGAGGTGCAGGACGTGCCGATGGTGGCAGTCTTCAAGTTTCTGGAAGACCTGATCAACTACGGCGACGCCTATGAAAAGCTGCCGAAGGTGGTGCCTTATGTGGTGCTGCCGGTGTCGATGCTGCTTTTGGTGTTCCGCTTCATTCAGGCGGCGCTGCAGATTGCCCGCGGTGACGTGGACCGGCTGGTCGCCAGCCATGAGGTGGAAGATGAGCTGGACGCCGTGCGGGCGCAGCGCGGGGAGCATGACTGATGGAAGTGGTAATTCTCTTTGCGATGGTGATTGGCCTGCTGTTGATCGGGGTGCCGATTGCGGTGTCGCTGGGCCTCAGCTCGACGATTTTTCTGCTGATTTACTCCGACAGTTCGCTGGCGAGCGTCGCGGGCACCCTGTTTGAAGCCTTTGAGGGGCATTTCACCCTGCTGGCGATCCCGTTCTTTATCCTAGCGTCGTCGTTCATGACCACAGGCGGCGTGGCGCGGCGGATCATCCGGTTTTCGATTGCCTGCGTCGGTCATCTGCCGGGCGGGCTGGCGATTGCGGGTGTGTTTGCCTGTATGCTGTTTGCCGCTTTGTCGGGGTCCTCGCCGGCCACCGTGGTGGCCATCGGCTCCATCGTGATCGCGGGCATGCGGCAGGTGGGCTACTCCAAGGAATTTGCTGCCGGTGTGATCTGCAATGCAGGGACGCTGGGCATCCTGATCCCGCCGTCGATTGTGATGGTGGTTTATGCGGCCGCCGTCGAGGTTTCGGTGGGGCGGATGTTCCTGGCCGGTGTCATTCCGGGTCTGATGGCGGGTCTGATGCTGATGGTCACCATCTATGTGATGGCCAAGGTCAAGAACCTGCCCAAGGGCGAGTGGAAGGGCTGGGGCGAGATCTTTGAGTCAGCGCGGGACGCGGGCTGGGGGCTGTTCTTGATCGTGATTATTCTGGGCGGTATCTATGGCGGTATCTTCACCCCGACCGAGGCGGCGGCAGTGGCGGCTGTCTATGCTTTCTTCATCGCGAGCTTTGTCTACAAGGACATGGGGCCGCTGGCGAATGGGGAGGGCGAGGCGAAGACGCCGCTGTTGAAGAAACCCTATGCGCTGCTGACTGCCTTCCTGCACAGCGACACCAAGCATACGCTGTTCGAGGCGGGCAAGCTGACGGTGACATTGCTGTTCGTGATCGCCAATGCGCTGATCCTGAAGCATGTTCTGACCGACGAGCAGGTGCCGCAGCAGATTGCCAATGCGATGCTGTCGGCGGGCTTCGGTCCCATCATGTTCTTGGTGATTGTGAACGTGATCCTGCTGATCGGCGGCCAGTTCATGGAGCCTTCGGGCCTGTTGGTGATCGTCGCTCCGCTGGTGTTCCCGATTGCCATCGAGCTAGGCATTGATCCCATCCACCTCGGCATCATCATGGTGGTGAATATGGAAATCGGCATGATTACCCCGCCGGTTGGCCTCAACCTGTTTGTGACCTCGGGCGTGGCGGGGATGCCGATGATGGGGGTGGTGCGCGCGGCCCTGCCGTTCCTGGCGGTGCTCTTTGTCTTCCTGATCATGATCACCTATATCCCCTGGCTGTCGACGGTGCTGCCAAATGCGGTGATGGGGCCGGAGATCATAACAAAGTAAGGCTTTGCAGAAAAGAAAGCGGCGCCCGGTTGTTCGGGCGCCGTTTTGCGTTCTTGGCAAAATTCTTGGAAGAATTTTGCCAAGAAAATTCGAATTTTCTTGGCTCAGGCGGCCTCAAGCGCGGCGATGATCGGGGAGAAATCTGCGGCCTTCAGACTGGCGCCGCCCACAAGCGCGCCGTCGACGTTGGAGACGGCAAAGATTTCACCCGCGTTCGATGGTTTGACCGAGCCGCCGTAGAGCAGGCGGATGGCCTCTGCGGTCTCTGCCCCGAAACGTGCGGTGAGTTCGGTGCGCAGGAAATTGTGCACTTCGGCAATTTGCTCCAGCGTCGGCACTTTGCCGGTGCCGATGGCCCAGACCGGTTCGTATGCCACAACAGTGTTTTCGCCAGCGGCAGAGGCCGGGACGGAACCTGCAAGCTGAGCGCCAACCACCTTCAGCGTGTCGCCGCCTTCGCGCTCGGACAGGGTTTCACCGATGCAGATCACAGCGGTTAGGCCTTCTGCGAGGGCGGCTTCGGCTTTGGCGCAGATTTGGGCGTCAGTTTCGCCGTGACCGGCGCGGCGTTCGGAGTGGCCGAGGATCACGGCGGAGGCGCCGGCGTCCTGGAGCATCGCCGCTGACAGATCGCCGGTATGGGCGCCGGAGGCGTTTGCGTGGCAATCCTGGCCGCCGATGGCAATGGCGCTGCCTTTGGCGGTGTCCGCAGCGCGCGACAACAGGCTTGCGGGCGGGCAGATCAGGATGTCCGCGGCCGGGCTTGCATGGCTTTCGGCCAAGGCTGCCAGTTCCGTCAGGCTTGCGCCGGTGCCGTTCATCTTCCAATTGCCTGCTGCCAGTTTCCGCCGCATGGGGATATGCCTCCGAGTGTCCTGTTTGGACGTGACTGGTAGCACCGGCTGCAGAGCGGTGCAATTCGCTTGAAAGCTTTGGCCGGAAGAGGGCAGGCAACAAAAAGGACGGGGAATGCCCCGCCCGGTGTATTCTTTCCTGGTGCGCCGGATCAGGTGCCGGGCAGTTCCTTGAAACTGATCGACTCGCCGCAGCCGCAGGCATCCGCGACATTGGGGTTGTTGAACTTGAAACCGCTTTCCAGCAGCGTCACCTCATAGTCGATCTCGGTGCCGAACAGGAACATCTGCGCCATCGGTGCGATCAGGATGCGGGCGCCGTCCTGTTCCACCACTTCATCGTTGGCCGAAGGCTCGTTGACGTATTCCATGGTGTATTCCATGCCTGCACAGCCGCCTTTCTTGACGCCGATGCGCAGGCCGGCGTGGCCGTCCTTGGCCATCAGCCTGGCGATCTGCGCTGCCGCTTTGGGCGTCATGGTGACAGCCTGTTTGCCGGGAATGCCGAACATGGGTTTCTCCTTACACTTAGTCCCTATCTAGGGCTGGTGCTGCCGCGGCTCAACCCCGCAAACGTCCAGACAGGCAGGTAACATGCATTCTGTATGCGGATTTTTATGGCCGGAGCGGCCTGAAACCTGCGCTGCCGCCGTTCGCGGGCCGATGGTGTCACAGCCCCATGCAGTTTGCATAGTAGGTGACGGTGGCGGGCCAGTCGGAGAAAACGCCTTGGACACCTGCGTCCTGTGCCAGAACGTCCAGCAATTGGTAATACATGCCGTCGCCGGGGGAGAGATCTGCGAGGGACTGAAAGTACCATTCGCCGCCTTGCAGCGGGCCGGAGCGTTCCAGAGTCCAGGTGATCAGTTTGAGCCCGGCGGATCTGGCGGCGGTGGCATAGGCGGAGGGGATAATCCGGCCGTCCTGCACTGTCACCAGCATCCAAAGGGGCGGCGCCAGGTAGGTGACGCCCTGCGCCTTCAGCGCGGCGAAGTCATAGGGGAATGTGGCCGGAATCATGTGGTCGAAGCCCTCCTGCCGGTAGCTGCTGTCGAGCAGCACTGCTTGGCGGCCGAACTCCGGTTCGTGTTCGATCCAATAGAGGATATCGTCCAGGCTGAAGCTTTGCACCCAGACGTCAGCAGGCGGGATGCCGGCGGATTTATAATCATCGATCAGTTTCTGTGCGAAATCCTGTTGCGTGAAGCCGTTGAAAGGCATCGGGACTGCGGGGGCCTTCAGCTCGGGCATGAATTTTGCGCCGAGACTTTGGAACAGGGCGATTGAGTCCGCATGGGTCAGAAGCCGGGCGTTGCCGGAGTAGAGCGTGCTGCGCCACGAGGGGAGGCCGCCCTGATAGTCCTGCGGCGTGGCGGCAAAGGGGTTGGCGCTGTCCATTTTCGGGCGCAGGCTACGGAATTCGTCCAGCGTCAGATCGGAGCTGCGGCACTCGGCACTTGCAGGCGTTGCGCCAGCCGCTGGGGTGAAAGGCTGGAAGCAACGGTCCGCCAGCGGTGAGGTCAGGATGTCCGTTGTCCGGTGCAGGTCGTTTTGCGCATGGCGGCAGACCAGTTCCAGATCGCGGGTGAAGGTGACGTCGCATTCCAGAATGCCCGCGCCCATGGCGGCGGCGGCCTGGTATCCTTCGGCGGTGTGTTCGGGGAACATCAGCGGCGCGCCGCGATGGCCGATGGAGAAATCCGTGCGCGCGGGGGTCTGGCCTGCGCAGGCCTGCAGCCTGTCCTTGAGCGCACCTTCGGGCAGTTGGCTGATCAGATAGGCCGGGCGCGGGCCGTAGCTGAGCGCCGGAGGGTCCGCAGTGCCGGGGGCGGGAAGCAGCAGCAGGGCTGCGGACAGCAGGGCAAGGCGCATGGGCGGCTCCAGGTCTAGGGTTGCCGCACCTTAGGCCCGCGGGCCGGAAAATGAAAAGGCCCCCGCAGGTGCAGAGGCCGGATCCGGGTACAGGGTGCGCGGGCTTACATGAAGCCCAGTTCCAGGCGGGCCTCGTCGGACATCATCTCCATGCCCCAGGGCGGTTCCCAGGTGAGTTCGACGTCAACGGTTTTCACCCCCGGCACCGGCGAAATGGCGTCGACGAGCCAGCCCGGCATCTCGCCCGCGACAGGGCAGCCAGGTGCTGTCAGCGTCATGATGATCCTGACGTCGTTCTCGTCGTTGATGTCGATCGTGTAGATCAGCCCCAGCTCGTAGATGTTCACCGGGATTTCCGGGTCATAGACGGAGCGGCAGGCGTCGGTCACGGCCTCATACAGCGGGTGGCTGACGGAGGAGGGCGCGATCAGCGGTGCGCCTTCAAGCGGTTCGGAAGGGTTGGTCATGAGGATTCCGGTCTGATATTCCGACGATTTATATAGGGAATGTACGGCCCGGCGTCCAGAGGCGGCGCACACTGCAGCGGGAATGTTCTGTTACTCACTCCTTCGTGAAAATTTGATTTGATGGGGTGAGCGCGCTAAATTGTGGTTCCCCCACGATGATTTCGTAAACGCTGCCCGAAGGATGCGGGCCGTGCGCCGGTGTCCGGCCACGGGGCTGCTGCGTGCGGGCAGGAGCGGAGAGAGGCCATGCCAGGGAAAACTGCGACCCGCAGATGCGTGAATTCCGCCGCCCTTGTGCTGGCGGGCAGTTGCCTGGCTGCAGGCGGCACGGCCGGCGATGCCCGGGCGCAGGGGGCGTGGCGCTGGCAGTTGACGCCCTTTGTGCTGGCGCCGTCGGTAGAGGGCACAACCGAGCTGGGGCAGGCAGGCGGCGGTCTGTCGATTGATGCGGGCGATGTTTTCGATCAGCTGCAGGCCGGCGGGATGCTTGCGTTCGAGGGGCGCCACAGCAGCCGTTTCGGTTTTCGGTTGCGCTATGCGGTGATGGATTCGGACCGCACAGCGCAAAGCGCTGCGGGCGTGGTGGCTGCAGCCTATGACCAGAACATGGCGGAAGCGGTGGTGACCTACAGCTTCGGCCAGGGGCGGGACCGGTTTGAGGTCTTTGGCGGGCTGCGTCATTGGGATGTGGATGTGACGGCAAATCTGCCGGGCGGCGCGGTGCGGCGCGGCGGCGCATGGACCGACCCGATTGCGGGGCTGCGCTGGGAGCGGCGCCTGTCGCCGCGGTTCAGTGTTTCCCTGGAGGGCGATATCGGCGGCTTTGGCGCCGGGTCGGATCAAAGCTGGTCAGCCATGGGCGGGATGATTTACGACCGCTGGGAGCGGGCCTCGATCTACGTGATGTACCGCGGGCTGGGGGTGGAGTATCAGGATGGCGTCCGCGGCACAGACAGCTTTTTCCGCCATGATGCGGTGACGCACGGGCTGCTTGCGGGGGTGGGCTTCAGGTTCTGACGCCAGCCGTACCGCATGGGACGTACTGCATGGGCCGGGCCGCGGTGATGCGCAGCCCGGCCTGCTGTCAGTCAGTGTTGTCAGTCGTTGATGTCGTGGTTGAAGGTCTTCACCTGGCCCTTGGGCAGGGCAAAAAAGCGGCGCATCACCAGCCATGCGGCCAGAGACAGCACAGCAAAGATCAGCAACAGCGGCGGCAGGCTGAGACCGGCGCCGGCCAGCAGCAGCAGGCTGACGGCAGCGGCGCCGATGGCAAAGCCGAGAAAGACAAAGCCGGGCGCCAGAACCTCCAGTATGGCCAGCACCAGCGCCGCGGCGCCCCACACCCACCACAAGGCCCAGAACGGCATGTCCATCATTTGCCCCCTTTCAGCAGGTTGAAGGCGTTGCCAAAGGCCTCCAGCGCGTGGGCCGGGACCAGGATGGTCTGATTGCCCGCGCCCTTGCCGAGCGCGTGCAGCGATTCCACCTGTTTCAGCGCGACCTGATACTGCGCTGCCTCGATACCGTTTTCGCGGATCGCCTTGGCCACAACTTCGGTGGCATAGGCCTCAGCCTCGGCCTGGATGCGGCGGGCCTTGGCGGTCTGTTCGGCGGCATAAAGCTCGGCGTCGGCGTTCAGCTCGACGGCGCGTTTCGCGCCTTCGGCCTCGGTCACCTGGGCGCGGCGGGCGCGTTCGGCGTTCAGCTGCTGCAGCATCGCGTCGCGGGTGGCCTGGTCCAGATTCACATCCAGGATCTCGGCGCGGGTCACCTCGATGCCCCAGTCATCGACGGCGCTTTCGACCGAATGCTGGATTTGCCCGATCAGCTGCGAGCGGTTCGATTGCACCTCGTCCAGATCCATCTTGCCGATCTCAGCCCGCACGATGCCGGCCACAGTGGTGGCAATGGCGCCGTCCACGTCGCGGATCCGGTAGACGGTCTTTTCCGGTTCCAGAATGCGGTAGAACACCGATGTGTCGATCTGCACCAGCACGTTGTCCTTGGTGATCGCGTCCTGGGTGGCATTCGGGAGCTGGCGTTCCAGGATCGAAACCTTGTGGCGCGCCACATCCAGGAACGGCACGATGAAGTTGATGCCCGGCCCCAGCACCGAATGCAGGCGGCCGAACCGTTCGATCACGTATTTTTCGGACTGCGGCACGATGCGCACCCCCTTCAGCACCACGATGATCAGCAGCACCGCACCCAGCAAATACAGCAGGTTGCTGGATAGGAGGTCCAGAATCAGGTCTTCGTTCATCAAAAATTCCTTTGGTTGTTCTGCGGCGGCGGCTGGTTCGCCGGACTGGGCGGGCGTGGCCGGGGTCTGCGGCCGGCTGAGCGACGGTAACTCATCAGTCAATTCACCGGCAAAGTTACTGGGCGGACCGCTGGGTAATTCACTGGATAACTCACCGGGTGATTTGGCTTTGTTCAACGGAACGCCCTGTTGTGTGCAATGGTATGCAAATGTGTTTTGCGGCGGCGGTTTTCAAGACTTGTATGGGCGTGAGCGAGGGCGGCTGGCAAGCCCTGAAAGCAGGGCTGCCGTGCCGGTTCAGGCGGCGGGGCCGGATTTGAGCCGCCGCATCGGGGCGGGGCGGACCCGGTCTTCGATTTCGGCATAGATCAGCGCGGCGATGTTCTTGGAGGAGGTTTTTTCAATTCCCTCCAGGCCCGGGGAGGAATTGACCTCCAGCACCTTGGGTCCGGCTTCCGACCGCAACAGATCCACGCCCGCCACGTTGAGGCCAAAGGCACGGGCGGCGCGGACCGCGGTGGAGCGTTCTTCCTTGCTGATGCGCACCATTTCGGCGCTGCCGCCCAAGTGCAGGTTGGAGCGGAAGTCGCCCTCGGCCCCCGACCGTTTCATCGCCGCCACGACTTTGGAGCCGACCACCAGGCAGCGGATATCCACGCCTGCGGCTTCCTTGACAAATTGCTGCACCAGAAAGTTGGCCTTGAGCCCGCGGAAGGCGGTGATCACGCTTTCGGCAGCCTTTGTGGTTTCGGCCAGCACCACGCCCTTGCCCTGGGTGCTTTCCAGCAGTTTCACGATCAGCGGCGCGCCGCCGACGATCTGGATCAGGCTGCCGGTGTCCTTGGGCGAGGCGGCAAAGGCGGTGGCGGGCATGCCGATCTTGTGGCGGGCGAGGATCTGATGCGCGTGCAGCTTGTCACGGCTGGCGGTGATGCCTTCGGCGCCGTTGATGCAATAGGTGCCCACGGTTTCGAACTGGCGCAGCAGGGCGGTGCCGTATTGGGTGACGGAGGCGCCGATGCGCGGGATCACCGCGTCGTAGCGGGGCAGGCGCTTGCCGTCGTAATGGACCTCGGGCGCCAGCGCATTCAGCGCCATGTAGCAGCGGGTGGTGTTGATCACCTCCACCGTGTGGCCGCGGTTTTCGCCCTCTTCCACCAGGCGGCGGGTGGAATAGTTGTCCTCGCGGCTGAGCACGGCAATGCGCAGGGAGCGTTTGGGGGCGGACTTGCGGATATTGGCAGAGGCGTAGACCGAATAATCCAATTCCGGCTGGCACAGGCGTTCGCCCGGCACCACCGTCACGTTCTCGGTCAGCGCCTGGCGGCCCAGCAGCATGTGTTTGGCCATGCCGCGCCGGTCGGTCAGCGTCAGCTCCACCGGCCAGGACTGGCCTGAAATCTCCATCGGGGTTTCGATCACAAAGCGCATCTCGCTTTCGCCGTTGGAGGAGGTCACTTCGCGCCGGTCCTTGATCAGTGCGGAGCAGGGGATTTCCAGATCGTACTGTCCGGGGATGGGATGCACCATAAAGCGCACCTTGGGGGCGCTTGCCGGGCCAAAGGTTTCAATGCCGGTGGCGTGCAGCGAAGAGGTGCGGGCGCCGGTGTCGACCTTGACGCGCAGGGCGGGCAGGCCAAGGCCGGGCAGGCTGACCCATTCTTCCCAGCCGAGTTTCAGTTGCGGCGCGGTGTCGGCTGTGGACATGGAGTGGGCTCCTTGGCATTAGGGGTGAATCACCGGGGTGCCGGTTTGATTGTAACGGCAGGAACAGAAGATGGCAGAGCTTTTCAACTTTGAACTGAAGGCAACCGACGGCAAGGCGCGCACGGGTGTCATCAATACCCCGCGCGGCGAGATCCGCACGCCCGCCTTCATGCCGGTTGGCACTGCCGCGACGGTCAAGGCGATGCTGCCGGAAAGCGTGCGCGCGACCGGGGCCGATATCCTGCTGGGCAACACCTACCACCTGATGCTGCGGCCGACGGCGGAACGCATCGACCGGTTGGGGGGCTTGCACAAGTTCATGAACTGGGAGCGGCCTATTCTGACCGACAGCGGCGGGTTTCAGGTGATGTCGCTGGCAGGGCTGCGCAAGCTGACCGAGAAGGGGGTGACCTTCAAAAGCCACATTGACGGCTCCAAGCATGAGCTGACGCCGGAACGCTCGATGGAGATCCAGCGCCTGCTGGGGTCGGACATCGTGATGTGTTTCGACGAATGCCCGGCGCTGCCTGCGGACCGGGAGCGGATTGCGGAATCGATGCAGCTGTCGATGCGCTGGGCAGAGCGGTCGCGCGACGCCTTTGGCGACCGTCCCGGCCATGCGTTGTTCGGGATCATGCAGGGCGGGCTGGAACAGGATCTGCGCGAAGAAAGCGCCGAGGCGCTGAAGAAGATCGGGTTCGAGGGCTATGCCGTTGGCGGTCTGGCCGTAGGCGAGGGGCAGGAGGCGATGTTCGGTTGCCTTGATTACGCCCCCGGTTTTCTGCCCGAGGACAAGCCGCGCTATCTGATGGGTGTAGGCAAGCCCGACGACATCGTCGGCGCGGTGGCGCGCGGGATCGACATGATGGACTGCGTGCTGCCGTCGCGGTCGGGCCGCACCGGCCAGGCGTTTACCCGTTATGGTGTGGTGAATATCAAGAACGCCCGCCATCAGGACGACCCGCGGCCGCTGGATGAGGGCTGTTCCTGCCCGGCCTGTTCCAGTTATTCACGGGCCTATCTGCACCATGTGTTCCGCTCGAACGAGATGATTTCGGGGATGCTGCTGACCTGGCACAACCTGCATTATTTCCAGGAGATCATGGGAGGCATGCGGGATGCGATTGCGGCAGGCACCTTTGAGGCCTGGCAGAAGGATTTCCACGAGACCCGCGCGCAAGGCGATATCGAGCCGCTGTAAAGGGTTGCGGGGTGCCCCCGGCGTTGCTGCGCCAGGGGCGGGCTCAGGCCATGGCCCTATTTTTTCCGCTTGATGCGCTTGGCCTGTTTGATCACCTTGCCAAGAGCCTTTCCGGCGGCGCGGCGTTCCGCCAGGGACTGCGCGTTAAAGGCGTCTTCGGTTCGCAGCTTTTTCCAGCGTGCCACCCGGGCCGGGTCAAGCTGCCCGTCCCCGATTGCGGTTTGAATGGCGCAGCCCGGTTCGCTTTCGTGCTGGCAGTCCCGGAACCGGCAGTGCGCCGCGATGTCCGTCAGGTCCTGAAACACCATATCAATACCCTCCTGCGCGTCTGAAATCTGCAGCTCGCGCATGCCGGGGGTGTCGATCAGCCAGCCGGCCCGGGGCAGCCGCAGCATTTGCCGGTGCGAGGTCGTGTGGCGGCCTTTGCTGTCATCTTCGCGGATGGCGCCGGTTTGCATCAGCCCGCCGCCGGCCAGCGTGTTTGCCAGCGTGGACTTGCCGACACCTGAAGAGCCGGCCAGTGCCACCGTTTCCCCCAGCCCGCACCAGACGCGCAAGCGATCCACCTCTGCCGGGTTGGTGGCGTCGATGGTTTCGGCCACCAGACCGGGCTGCAGGGATTGGGCCTGCAGGCGGTAGCTGTCCGGATCATCCGCAAGGTCGGCCTTGGTCAGAATGATCACCGGGGTTGCACCGGCCTCGTTCGCCAGCGCCAGAAAGCGTTCCAGCCGGGCGATGTTGAAGTCGTGGTTGCAGGAGGTGACGATAAACAGGGTGTCGATATTGGCGGCGATCAGCTGGGTGTCGCGTCCGGTGCCGGGCGCGCGCCGTTTGAACAACGAGGCCCGATCCAGAATGGCCGTGCTATGCCCCGTTTCAGGGTCAAGAAGCAGCCAGTCCCCGACCGCGGCGCCGTCAATGGCCGGGCAGCTGCGGGGGCCTTCCGCGCTGATGAGGTCGAACTGGCTGCGGTGAATGGCGGTGATGCGGGCCGGGGCGGCGCCGTCGGCAGCATCCGCCATTTGGCGTTGGAAAAAGGGTTTGAAACCCAGTTCGCTCAGGCCGGAAGGGACCTGCGGACGTACGGGGGTGTCCAGAAAGCCGGGAAGTTTTCTGCGGTTCATGTCTTAAAACTCTCGGAGAGCCCGTTTAACGGGCGTGGCAGAATGAAATGCGGCCAAACATAACCGGCCCGCAAACTGCGGGGCTGAAGGTTTTTGCGTTTGGTGTGGACCGGCATGCCGCGGGCCCGGATGACTCAGGTCATACAATCTCCGGTTTTCACAGGCAGTTTAGACGCCGGCAGCAAGGTGATCAAGGTGCTGGATTCCCGCCCGCTGCCGGGCGGTATCACGGGCCGCGGCGGGCCTGTTAGGGCTTTGCTCACCCTTTCCCCATTTGCGCCCTTGTGGTCCGGGCGCGCTGCGGGCAATGTGGGCGCGACCTTGCGGCGGGCCGGTTGAAAATTGTTAACCATCCCCCCAGATAAAGACATCCAAAGAGGAGACGGGCCAAGTGCTGCCGGATACCGGGGCCGGGCCGTCTTGCCAAACCAAAGGACCGAGTATGCAAGAGCCACTCAATTCCTCCTACCCAGTCCTGCCGCTGCGCGACATCGTGGTCTTCCCCCACATGATCGTGCCGCTGTTCGTGGGACGGGAAAAATCGGTGCGCGCCCTGGAAGAGGTGATGGCAGACGACAAGCAGATCCTGCTGTCGAGCCAGATCGACCCCTCCGAGGACGATCCCGAAACCGATAGCATCTATTCCGTGGGCGTGCTGGCCAATGTGCTGCAGCTGCTGAAACTGCCCGACGGCACCGTCAAGGTGCTGGTCGAGGGGCAGGCGCGTGTGAAGATCACCGAATTCCTGGAAAACGACAATTTCTTTGAGGCCAAGGCCGAAGAACTGCCGGAAATGCCCGGTGACGTTACCACCACCGAAGCGCTGGTGCGCACCGTGGGGGATGAGTTTGAGCGTTACGCCAAGGTGCGCAAGAACATCCCCGAAGAGGCGCTGTCCGCGGTGGGCGAAACCGCAGAACCGGCCAAGCTGGCCGATCTGGTCGCCGGCCACCTGGGTATTGAGGTGGACCGCAAGCAGGAACTGCTGGAAACGCTGTCGATCAGCGAGCGGCTGGAGAAGGTCTATGGCCTGATGCAGGGCGAAATGTCGGTCCTGCAGGTCGAGAAAAAGATCAAGACCCGCGTCAAATCGCAGATGGAGAAGACCCAGCGCGAATATTACCTGAATGAGCAGATGAAGGCCATTCAGAAGGAACTGGGCGACGGCGAGGAAGGCGCAGGCGAAATCGCCGAGCTGGAAGAGAAGATCGCCGCCACCAAACTGTCGAAAGAGGCGCGCGAGAAGGCGGATGCGGAGCTGAAAAAGCTCAAGAACATGTCGCCGATGTCGGCCGAAGCCACCGTTGTGCGCAACTATCTGGACTGGATGCTGTCGATCCCGTGGGGCAACAAGTCCCGCGTCAAGAAAGACCTGAACAAGGCGCAGGAGATCCTGGATGCGGATCACTATGGGCTGGAGAAGGTCAAGGAGCGGATCGTCGAATATCTGGCGGTGCAGCAGCGCTCGGTCAAGCTGAAGGGGCCGATCCTGTGCCTTGTCGGCCCTCCGGGGGTGGGTAAGACTTCACTGGGCAAATCCGTTGCCAAGGCAACGGGGCGCGAGTTCATCCGCATTTCGCTGGGCGGCGTGCGCGACGAGTCCGAGATCCGCGGCCACCGCCGCACCTACATCGGCTCGATGCCGGGTAAGATCATCCAAGCGCTGAAAAAGGCCAAAACCACCAACCCGCTTATCCTGCTCGATGAAATCGACAAGATGGGCCAGGATTTCCGAGGCGACCCAGCCTCGGCGATGCTGGAGGTGCTGGATCCGGAACAGAACAACACCTTTATGGATCACTACCTGGAGGTGGAATACGATCTGTCGAACGTGATGTTCCTGACCACCTCGAACAGTTACAACATGCCTGGGCCGCTTCTGGACCGGATGGAGATCATTCCGCTGTCGGGCTACACCGAGGACGAAAAGCGCGAGATCGCCAAGCAGCACCTGATTTCCAAACAGGTGAAGAACCATGGCCTGAAGGCCAAGGAGTTCGAGCTGACCGAGGACGCGGTGACCGAAATGATCCGCACTTATACCCGCGAGGCAGGGGTGCGGAACCTGGAACGCGAGATCGCCAAAGTGGCGCGCAAGTCGCTGACTAAGATCGTCAAGAAAGAGGCCGACAGCGTGACTGTCACGGCGGACAATCTGGATGATTTCCTGGGGGTCAAGAAGTTCCGTTACGGCCTGGCCGAGATGGAAGATCAGGTCGGTGTGGTCACGGGTCTCGCCTATACGTCGGTTGGCGGTGAGCTGCTGAGCATCGAGGCGCTGCGCCTGCCGGGCAAGGGCCGGATGAAGACAACCGGCAAGCTGGGCGACGTGATGAAGGAGTCGATCGAGGCAGCGTCTTCTTATGTGCGCTCGGTCAGCCCGCAGATCGGCGTCAAGCCGCCGTCCTTCGACAAGCTGGACATCCATGTGCATGTGCCCGACGGCGCGACGCCCAAGGACGGCCCAAGTGCCGGCCTGGCGATGGTCACCGCGATTGTGTCGGTGCTGACCGGCATCCCGGTGCGCAAGGACATTGCGATGACCGGAGAAGTCACCCTGCGCGGCAATGCCAGCGCCATTGGCGGCCTCAAGGAAAAGCTGCTGGCGGCACTGCGCGGCGGCATCAAGACCGTGCTGATTCCGCAGGAGAACGAAAAGGACCTGCCGGAAATTCCGGATAATGTGAAAGAAGGGCTGGAAATCATCCCGGTGTCCCATGTGTCCGAGGTGCTGGAGCACGCGCTGGTGTCCAAGCCGGATCCCATCGAATGGGACCAGGAAGCCGAGGAAGCAGCGGCCGCCAAGGCGGCTTTGAAAGGTTCAGAGGACGGGGCGGGCGCCACTGCCCACTGATCACGGCCTTCAACTGATGGAAGAAAAGAAAGGGCGGTCCCGCGGGGCCGCCCTTTTTCAGTTCTCTCTTCCGTTCTGGCCCTTCTTGCCGGGGCATGAATTCCAGGTTTCTGCGTGTCTTTCCCTGTCTTGCGCTGACAGGTTTCAGGCGCGGGCGGAGGGCTCCCGCCCGCTGCTGGATGCGCTGATGCGCCTCCGCTTCGGTTGGGCGGGGCGCCGCACCTGGGGTGCGGCGCGCGGCCTGCCCCATCGGGGCAGGCCGCCGGGCCCAAAATCCGTTTGGAGACCGGCAGCAGGCCGGGGTCCGTGCGGGTGCGGGAGTGCACCGCGGTGCCGGAAGGGATAGCCGGTCAGGCCGCTTTGCTGGAACTTGCCATTCTGGCCTGAACCGTGGCAATGGCCATCTCTGCCGGGCTGACATCTGCTGCTTCAGCCTGGATCAGGATTGAGGCCATCGTCTCGTCCAGCGCCTGCAGTTTCTCGGCGACAAATCCCTTGCGGTCCTTGATCCGCTGAATTTCGGTCGCAACGTTGATGATGCCGCCGCCGTTGGCCACAAAATCGGGAGCATAAAGGATGCCACGCGTGTGCAGGCCTGCGGCGTCAGCCGCGGTGGCAAGCTGGTTGTTGGCGCCGCCTGCGACAATGTCCGCCTTCAGCTGCGGGATTGTCCGGGCATTCAAGATGCCGCCGATGGCGCAGGGAGCAAACACATCTGCGTCAACACCGTAGATTTCGTCCAGCGGCACTGCTTTGGCTCCGAATTCGGCAATTGCCTGTTCTACGCGGGCCACATCGATGTCCGTCACAACCAGCTTGGCGCCGGCCTCTGTCAGAAACTGGCAAAGATACCAGCCGACATGGCCGAGGCCCTGCACCGCAACGGTGACGCCAGCCAGGTCCCGGCGGCCATGCTTGTGGGCGCGTGTGGTGCAAATCGCGTTGAATATGCCGCGGGCGGTGATGGGCGAGGGATCGCCGCTGGCAAATTCACCATCGGCAAGGCCTGCCACAAACCGGGTTTCCTCCGCCAGCACACCCATGTCGGAGGGGCTCATCCCCATGTCTTCGGCAGTGATGTAACGGCCGTCCAGGGTTTCGATGGCACGGGCAAAGGCGCGCAGCAGGTCCGGCGATTTGTCCCGGGCAGGGTCGCCGATGATCACCGCTTTGCCGCCGCCCAGCGTCAGTCCCGCTGCGGCGTTCTTGTAGGTCATGCCTTCGCTGAGCCGCTGAACGTCGGTCAGTGCTTCTTCTTCGCTGGCATAGGGGCGCATGCGCAGGCCGCCGGCTGCCGGGCCCAGCCGGGTGGAATGCACAGCAATGAAGCCCAGGAGGCCCACGGAGGCCTCTTCGACGCGGTAGATCTCTTCATGGGTTGTCGATGCGACGGCAGTCACTGTCATCTGGATTGCTCCTCCAAAACTTTTCCCGATAATACTAGGGCGCAGGCGCCGGTTTTCACTAAAAAGGCCTGCCGGAACGGAGATGTTTGGTGGTATGCTCTGTGAAATGGGCCTTTATTGGAGGGAAGCTCCATGGACTTGATTGATCGCAAGATTGTGGCTGCGCTTCAGCGCAATGGGCGGCTGAAGATCTCCGAATTGTCGGAAGCAGTCGGGCTGTCGCCAACGCCCTGCGCGCGCCGGGTGGCCAATCTGGAGGAAAGCGGCGTGATCAGCGGCTATTCCGCGCGAGTGGATCAGGCCAAGATGGGGCTGCCGGTCACGATCTTTGTTGCGGTGGAGCTGGAGCGGCAATCCGCTGGCGCCCTGCAGGCCTTTGAAAAAGCGGTGCGCCGGTTCGATCAGGTGATGGAGTGCTACCTGATGACCGGCACCCGCGATATCCTGTTGCGGGTGGTGGCTGAGGACCTGCCGGATTTCGACCGGTTTCTGGAGGACCGTCTGATGCGGGTGCCGGGTATTCGCAACACCCGCTCCAGTTTCACCTTGCGCACCATGATCCAGCGCGATGCCCTGCCGGCCTGCTAACCGGTTCACGCCAAGGGGTGCCTGTGTTAGGCTGGCTGCACAGAGCAGGCCCGCACGCCTGGCCGCCAAGCGCAACAGCACGAGGCAGCTGAGAAGCCGATGCAGGGTGAATAACAGGATCATGGGGCACAAATGGCAAGAGCAACCAGCAAAAGCAGTACATCCGCGCGCAAATCGGGCGCGGGCAAGGCACCTGCGCGGAAGGCGGGCACACTGACGGCGTCCACCGCCACGACGGCAGCTGTGAAATTTGAAACGGGCACGGCGGCGGGTGTGAGCGCGCCGATGCAGCAGGACGCGCCGGAGGTCAATCCGTCTGCCGAAGCGTCTGCCGCACCGGAACCGGTGGTTGTTGCAGCGGCTTCGCCGGTTGTTGCTGCACCGGAATTGAACAAGAAGGAATTGGTGGAGCTGGCGGTTGAACGCTCCGGTGTCAAAAAGAAAGACGCAAAGCCAGTGGTGGAGGCAGTTCTGGCGCTGCTGGGCCAAGCCGTGGCCGAAGGCCGTGAATTGAACCTCAAACCGTTCGGGAAACTGCGCATCAACCGCAGCCAGGAGCGCAGCAACGGCAAAGTGTTCGTATGCAAACTGCGCCAGCCGGCCGTCGCAAAAAGCGAGGCGGCAGAAAATTCAGAAGAAGCCGGAAATTCTTCGAATGACCCTCTTGCAGAGGCCGCATCGGACGGGTAAAAGCCTGCCTCACGGGTGATTAGCTCAGTGGTAGAGCGCTTCGTTCACATCGAAGATGTCAGGAGTTCAAATCTCTTATCACCCACCATTCTTTCCAAAAGGCGCTCCCTGAAAAGGTTGAGCGCCTTTTCTTGTTTCCGGGGTTCCGCTGCCGCCGGCATGTCGTTACCACTTTGCCCATAAAACCGGGCAGGGGGCATGTGATGCAATTTCCGAAAATCTGGCTGCTGCGGCACGGGCAGACCGAGTGGAATGCAGAGCACCGCATTCAGGGGCAGCTGGAATCACCTCTGACACCGCTGGGTATTGAACATGCCCGCCGGCAGGCCGACCTGATGGCGCCTGTGCTGGAGCAGAAACCGGCTTGCTATGCGTCCCCGCTGGGCCGTGCCCAGCAGACGGCGGATATCGCCTTGAGAGGGGCGCCGTTTGTGACCGACCCGCGCCTGGCGGAAGCTTTTGCCGGAGTGTTTCAGGGCATGACGCTGCAGGATGTCGCGCAGCGCTACCCGCAAATCCATAGCACCAATCCGCGGAACCTCGACCTGTTTTGCGAGGCCCCGGGCGGCGAAGGCTATGCCAGCTTTCATGGCCGTATTCTGGACTTCATGCAGTCGCTGACCGGGCCGTCTGTGGTTGTGGCGCACGGGCTTTGGGGGCAAGTGATGCGCGGTATCATCTGCGGCTTGCCCCGCGACAGGATGGCAGCGCTGCCGAACGGGCAGGGGTGCGTTTATGTGCTGGAAAACGGGGTGGAAACTGTTTTGGAATGATCCGGCGAGCCAGGCGAAAAAATCTTCTTTTTCCTCTTGCGCTGTCCAGCGGCATTGTCTAAATCCCCGCTTACCGGGTCGTTAGCTCAGTTGGTAGAGCGCTTCGTTTACACCGAAGATGTCGGGAGTTCGAGCCTCTCACGACCCACCATTCCCACCTTGCAGATTGATCGTGATGAGATGCCGTTCGGCACGCTTCCATTGGGTTTTTTTATGTCTGTTTCAGGGGGTTACCGGGAAGCCGCATTTTTTTTGGAGGAAAGTCCCGAAAAAGCCAAAACACTGCTTGACGGTTCTAAGGGGTGGGAATATTACAGCCCAACATTCAGCAGCGATGCTGAACGTGCAGCGGGCGGTTGTAGCTCAGTTGGTTAGAGTACCGGC
>NZ_LUKH01000031.1:0-55571 GCF_001593695.1 Leisingera sp. F5
GCCGTAGACCGGCGCTTCGAGGCCGCGTTCCAAATGCTTGCGCACTGTCTTGCGGTCACAGCCAACTTTCCGCGCGATCGCGGAAATGCTGAGACCCTGTTTCTTCAGATCATGGATCAAAACGATCTCCCTCAGTCCCTTCACCTGCCTGCCCCTGTCACTCTCTGTTTGGAGCATCAGGCCTGTGTCCCGCGGCAGCGCCAATTCCGAATATTTGAGGTTCGGAATTGACCCTGCCGCTCACGGCTGGGGAATTTTCAAACGGCGGTTTTGGGAAGATTACGTCCGGCGGTTACAACTTGTCTTCTGAGATGTTCCGCTGCATGGGCTGCGGCACATGTACTGAGTGCGTCGCTGCCTTTGTCGAAAGTTGCCAGCACCCCGTCACCCATGAATTTGAGGATGTTGCCGCCGTATCTATGGACGCTTTCCACCACGCATTCGAAATAGCTGTTGACCATGTCCAGCAGCTGGTCGCGCGGAATCTCGTCTGATATCTTTGTAAACCCCTGCAGATCCGACGACCAAAGTGCCGCCCGGATGCTCTGTCCGGCACCTCTTTCGATCAGACCGTTGAATACGGTTTCCGCTGCATTTTTGCCAAGGTATGCCCGAACGACGTTGCGGCCGATCTGCTGATTGGATGATGTTTTGATTACCAGGGCTATTGCTTGCGCGATACGCTTGATTGCATCCAGATGCCAATCCTCAAAGCCGCCCGGCCGGTCAGTGGCCCAGGACATCAGAATAAAACGGGCCGGACCCAGGGTCATTCCTGTTCCCAGCGAGATGCGCAGCGCGAAATAGTCAGTCCCGCCGTTCTTTTGCAATTCGTTCAGCAAAGGAAACTGGGTGAAACCGCTGGAACCTGTTAGCGGATACCTGATGGAATCTGTCGGCTGTGAGATCAGCTTGTAGAAAGGGGTTCGGGTAAAATCAGTACCTGTTTCCTGCGATGCGCGCAGCCAGCTTTCTGTCTCAATGCTGCCGTTGCCGCGGGTCCAGATGTGCAGATGGCCGCCGATCGTAGGATGCAGCACAGGCTGGGATGCGTTAAACCTGTAAATGGGTATGCCCGCTTTCAGCAAGCTTCGGCAGGCGCGTTCAAGCACCGCGGCTTCACCTAAATCGCTGAGAGCATCCTCAATGATGGCCTGGGTGATCCGGGAAATCTTTTCATCGGTCATCTGAAGTTCTCAACCTGTCTGGCCTTTCAGCATATCGCCTGTTGGACTGCGGAAGCACTGCAGCGCTTCCGCATCGGAAAACTCCGCCTCTAGTTCTGCGACGTATCCACTGGGCCGCCCTGTTTGACCCATTCGTCAAAACCGCCGGCCATGTGCATTACTGGAGACATGCCCATATCCATTGCCAGCTTGGCAGCCAGCGCCGAGCGGCCGGCGGCCGCGCAGTAGAACACATAGGTCTTGTCTTGGTTGAAGACAGGTTTGTGATGCGGGCTATCCGGGGCAATCTGGAACTCCATGGTGCCGCGTGAGCAATGCACTGCGCCGGGGAGAAGACCGGTCCGCTGCACTTCCGTGCCGTCGCGAATGTCGACAAACACATAATTTTCGTCTGAAACTTTTACCTTTGCGTCGTCAATTGTCATGACGGCAACTTCGCTGTTCGCTTCGTCGATCAGGGACTTGAGACCCTTGGTGAAGTTCTGTGCCATAGTTCTACTCTCTCATTACTTGAGTGTTGCGGTGGTTCCGCTGCCGCGCAATCTTATATAAACCTCAGATATTTATGATCTTTCCCGCTTGTGCTAACCAGGAGTACAGGGGATCTTCTGAAGATTTTTCCGACTCATGTTGACAGAACCGGTTTTTTAGATATTTTGCTGCTATGACTATTTCAAGCTCCAATGCCCGTGCCCTTGCTGCCCTTGGCCATGATGCCCGCCTGGACATCTATCGAATCCTGGTGAAAGCAGGCGAAGAAGGATTGCGGGTTGGTGATATCGCCGAGCATTTGGGGCTTGCTGCGTCTACTCTGGCGCACCATCTTTCGACCCTCGTCGATGCCAAACTTGTTATTCAGGAAAAGAGAGGACGCGAAGTGTTTAACCGGATCGACTATCCTGTTATGCTGAAGCTCTCTACTTTCCTGACTTCCGGGTGCTGCGAGGGAGTAACGCTTTCTGTCAAAGAAGGTGCCGATTGATTTGGATCGGCTTTTTTTTGGCTTGAAAATAACTAAAAAACTGGAAGTTTAGATATGACTAGTGCAACTGAAAACTCTCCAAGACAAGGCGCCGCTGTCTGGCAGTTCCTCAAGGACCAGCGGGTCTGGGTGGCATCCGCTGTCATCCTTTTGCTGCTGGCAGTCTTTGATCCCTCGCAGGCGCCGGAAAGTGCGGCATTTGCAGGTGCCGCGCTTTTGCACACCGCACCTTACCTGCTGTTCTCTATTGCCGTAGCAGCCTGGGCCGGGGCGACCGGAGCGGACAATCTGGTGGCCAGGGCCTTTACCGGCTCACCGCTTTTGATGATTGCTCTTGGAGCCCTGGCCGGCGGGCTGTCGCCCTTTTGTTCCTGCGGCGTGATCCCGCTGATTGCCGCATTGCTCACCATGGGCGTGCCGCTTTCGGCCGTCATGGCATTCTGGCTGGCATCGCCGATCATGGATCCTTCCATGTTCTTCCTGACGGCTGGGGTTCTCGGCGTTGAATTCGCAGTGGCCAAGACATTCGCCGCTGTTGGCCTTGGGCTATTTGGCGGATTTGCCGTCCACTTGCTGAGCCATAGCGGCGCGTTGAACGATCCGCTGCGTGACGGCGTCGGCAATGGCGGCTGCGGCGGCTCGAAAATGCGTGCGCCCAAGCCGGTGGTCTGGAAATTCTGGACTGAGGCCGAGCGCCGGGGGAAATTCACCGCGACTGCCTGGACCACAACCCTGTTCCTGGCCAAATGGCTGCTGCTGGCCTTCATCCTGGAAAGCCTGATGCTGGCCTGGATCCCGGCGGAAACCGTGACATCCACCCTTGGCGGCGAGGGGCTGCTGCCGATCATCACCGCAACGCTGGTTGGTGTGCCTGCCTATCTCAATGGCTATGCCGCGCTGCCGCTGGTCGGCGGATTGATCGAGCAAGGTATGGCACCCGGTGCGGGCCTGGCGTTCCTGGTGGCTGGCGGCGTGACCTCGATCCCCGCAGCAATGGCTGTCTGGGCGCTGGCAAAGCCCAAGGTCTTTGCCATCTACCTTGGCCTGTCGCTCAGCGGCGCATTCGCGGTGGGGCTGCTCTTTCAACTCTGGCACACGGTCTGACCTGATACCGGCCCGGGCGCCCAGCGGCGCCCGGGCCCGCACATACGCGCAAGGCGTACTGTCAGCCGCAAGGCTGCAAAAGAAGGAGGAAACTCATGACAAGCAACACAGGTTTTCTGGGAAGACGCGACTTCCTGAAAACAGGCGCCACATTGCTGACAGCCAGCGCCGCTGCCGTTCCTGCGGCACTGGCGGCAAGCGGATCTGCAAAGGCCCGGGAATTCCCGGACAACATGCTTTACCCCGGGGCCGAGGATGAACCCTATGGCAGCCCGTCGGAGCACGAATCTGATGTTGTGCGGAAGATCTTCCCGCAGCACGGCCAATCGACTCTGACGGCGTCATTTTCGCCGCTTCAAGTCCAGAAAGGGATTATCACCCCCTCCGGCCTGCATTTCGGCGCGCATCATTCGGGTGTTCCGGATGTTGATCCGGACAACCATGAGCTCATCATTCACGGAATGACGGAGCGGCCGCTTAAGTTCACCGCGCGTGATCTGCTGCGCTATCCGATGAGCGGCGGCATCAACTTTCTGGAATGCGGCGGCAACACGGCCCCCAATGGCTACAACTCTGATCCGCAGCAGATGCCGCTTCAATATCTCTACGGTCTTCTTTCAGGATCAGAGTGGATCGGTGTCCCGGTCAAGCTTCTCCTGCAGGAGGCAGGCATCGATCCCAAGGCCAAGTGGGTCATTGCAGTCGGTGCTGATGCAGGCGGTCTGGCTCGCAGTATTCCCTTGGAAAAACTGATGGATGACGCGATCATCGCGCTTTACCAGAATGGCGAGCGCCTGCGTCCGGCTCAGGGCTATCCGATGCGCCTGTTCCTGCCGGGTTGGGAAGGCAACACCAATGTTAAATGGCTGCACCGGCTTGAAGTAACCGACCGTCCCGCGTTTACCCGCGAGGAAAGCCGGCACTACAGCGAAACCCTGGCCGACGGCTCGATCGAAGGGTTCAGCATGTATATGCGGACCAAATCGGTGATCACCTCCCCGGCTGTGGGGCAGACGCTGCACGACAAGGGGTATTATCAGGTGACGGGCCTGGCCTGGTCGGGCTTCGGCCGGATCACCAAAGTCGAAGTCTCCGACAATGGCGGCAAAACCTGGGTGCCTGCCGAGATCGAGGGCCCGGTGCTGAGCAAATCGCTCACCCGCTTTGTTCTGCCTTGGCGCTGGAATGGAGACCCGGCGCGCCTGCAAAGCCGGGCCACCGACGAGTGGGGAAACACACAGCCCACCCATCACGAATGGAAGAGCCGGTATTTTGAAGGCAGCCGAAATCACTACAACGCCGTCCAAGCGTGGCAAATCGACGGTCTGGGAGCCATCACCAATGTCTTCTAAATTATATCTGACGTGCGCTGTTGCCTTTGCATTTCTGGCTGAGGGAGCTGCCGCACAGGACACGCCTGCACTGGGAACCGAGGTCTCGGAAGCGGAGTTCGCGAACTTCTACACCACCATCTTTCCCGACGGTGAAGGCTTGCCTGCAGGCGGCGGTACCGTCCAGGAAGGTAAGGTTGTCTACGAAGAGCAATGCTCAGTCTGCCATGGGGAAAATGGTGAAGGGGACATGAGCAAATACATCCCAATCCTGGCCAGTAACGGCAAGCCGGATCACGGATTCCTTTGGTCCACGGGTTACTCCTGGCCATATGCGACGTCGATTTTTGACTACGTTCGTGTTGCCATGCCGCCGTTCAACCCAAAGGAGTTGAGCGATGATGAAACCTACGCCGTCACCGCTTACATCCTTCACTTGAATGGATTCCTGCCGGAGGACGGCAGCGTGACTCAGGATACCCTGCCGCAGGTCAAAATGCCTTCCCAGGACTACTTCGGCAGCCTTTGGGAAAAAGAAGAAAGCCAGCGCTGAATCTGGCTGAAGATGACCAGGCAGCGTGCCGCCGCTGTATGGCAAGGCGAACTGCGCAAGCAGTTTGCCCCTGCCCGGAGCAGGCACACCTTGTAGCAATCATTGTTGGCACCGCTATAGAGTGCTGTCCTGCTCCGGGCTTTCCATATGTATCAAACGAAAAACAGGAGCGAGCGAAATGCTTGACGGAAAGACCGCCCTGATTACCGGTGGCTCAAGCGGGATCGGGTATGCAACTGCAAAAATGTTGAATGACAGCGGCGCCCGGGTCGCGATCACCGGTCAGGACACGTACAAACTGGAAGCAGCTTGCGCATCTCTAGGCGGCGACACCCTGGCTATTCAGGCTGATATCAGCTCGGCGAAAGATCTCGAGCGTATGCAAGAGACGCTGAAAGACAAATTCGGCAAGCTGGATATCTTCTTCGCAAACGCGGGTGCTGCATTCAACACTCCCCTCGGCAAGACGAGCGAAGAAATGTACTATCGGCTGACGGACGTGAATGTGAAAGGCACGTTCTTCTCTGTCCAGTCTGTTCTGCCGCTGATGCCGGAAGGCGCTTCGATTATTCTGAACACATCTTGGCTCAACCAGATCGGGACGCCGGGAAAGGCGCTGCTGTCGGCATCCAAAGCAGCAGTTCGTTCCTTTGCGCGCGTCATGTCGGCAGAGCTGCTGGAGCGCAAAATCCGCGTGAACTGCGTGAGTCCCGGCACGATCGAAACACCGATCCATCGCGGCAAGGATGAGACTGATGAGCATTTCCAGGCTTATGTTGAGCAGATCGGCACTCAGGTTCCAGTCGGACGGATGGGCACACCGGACGACATTGCCTCAGCTGTTCTTTACCTGGCCAGCGATGCTTCCAGCTACATGCTTGGCGCGGAAATCGTAGTGGATGGGGGCCGGGCGGAACTTTGAGCATCTGGTGATTGCCTGAGAGACCGGAGTTGAATGTAACTCCGGTCTTTTCGCGTCGAGGATCCCGGAATGCTGGCCTGAACAAGCTCAAGCAGGTAAACCTGCCGTGCCGTCAGAAACAGCGCCGGCAATAGGCAGTGTTTGAAGCAGAAAGAGACCGGGAGGCTCCAAACAGATTTGGTGAAACCTCCAGGTCCTAGTTGGCTGCTAGCGTTGACTGAACGGGGGCCAGTCTTAGCAGCAGCTATCTGCTTTGGGAGCGCAAGCCGCCGCGACGCAATCAGAGGCGTCGGAGTTATCGATCACCGTCTTGAACTGCTTGAAAGCGGCTTCGATATCTGCCCGGGGCGCTGCGATGTTCACCCGGATAAAGCGGGTTGCGTCTTGATCGAACCAAGTGCCCGGTGTGGCGCCAAAGCCGGATTCGCTCAGTTTTGCTTTCAAAGCGTCACCTTCGAGACCGGTGGCTGAGCAGTCGAGCCAAACCTGATAGGTGCCTTCAACCGGCGACATCTTGATTGCTGGCAGTTCCTCTTTCAAGAAACTCCCGATCCAATTCACGGTACCTTCCAGATAGGCGATCAATTCGTCCACCCAGGCGTCGCCTTCTTCATAGGCCGCAACGGTTGCAGCCAGAGTGAAAGCGTTGCTGTGCGTCAGATACATGGAGTCGGCGATCTTCTTGAAGCGCTCCAGAATATCGGCATTCTCCGTATAGACGTAACCATTCGAGATGCTGTGCAAACCGAAGGTCTTGGCAGGCGAGCCGATTACCGCCACGTGGTTTGCTGCATCAACGGCCATCAGGCTGGTAAACTTGTGGCCGCTGTAAATGATGTCCGCGTGGATCTCGTCGCTGATGAGGGTCACGCCGTGTTTGTTTGCCAGCGCGGCCAGTTTCCCGAGTTCGTCTTCGCGCCAGACGCGGCCGACAGGGTTATGCGGGTTGCACAGGATCATCGCTTTTACAGCCGGTGCGCTCAGCTTGGCGTCGAGATCGTCAAAATCCATCTCATAGGCGCCATCTGTATTGCGCAATGGGCTTTTGACGATTTCACGGCCTGCACCACTGATCACTTTGCCAAATTGGTGGTAGGCAGGCACCTGCATCAGCACGCTGTCTCCTGCTTCGGTCAGCTCGCGGATCAGCATCGACACGGCGGTCAGCACACCTGTCACTTGTTCGAAATTGTCGGGGTTCAGCGTCAGCCCATGGCGGCGCCCGTACCAGCCGGAGATTGCGGAAAACACGCCTTTTGCATTGAACTCGTAGCAGAACTGCCCGCGGTTTGCGATGCGCAGCATGGCATTCTTGATCGGATCTGCGATGGCGAAATCCATGTCAGCTACCCACAAAGGGGCCATCTCTTCCTTGCCGAAGACCATTTTCAGGAAATTCGGGTTGTGGCGGACAAAATTGTCGCCGGTCTTTTCAGGTGCGGTGTCAAAGATGCTCATTGAGGTTCTCCTTCAGGCCGTGGCCTGGTTAGTGACAGAGTTGCGGTTGGAGAGGAAAACTGCAGCCACGAAGGCCAGCAGCATAGTGGCGCTGACGGCCGACAGGCCAAATAGGAGCCCGGCGTAGCTGCCGCTGCTGCTCCAGACGAGCGCCGCAATTGCAGGTGCGAAGGCCTTGCTCATCAAGGCAGGCGTATTGAGCATACCGTTGATTGCGCCGTAGGACGTCTTGCTTAACAGCTCCGGAACGGACAGCCCCATGACGATAGTCATGACACCCGTTGCGGCTCCATAGGCGATTGCAGCTGCGACCAGCACGGGAAAGCTTTCCGGGAACAAGGCAAAGGCGAGCAAGGCCAAGGGAAAGATGGAGGCTACGAAGATCCCGATGGATGCGATGCTTCTGGTCTGAAAGACCTTCATGAAAGCCCGCCCTGCTACTTGGGCGGGGCCGAACAGAGCCAGGATAAAGACAGCGTTTTCGC
Source organism: Leisingera sp. F5 (assembly GCF_001593695.1). Lineage (NCBI taxonomy): Bacteria > Pseudomonadati > Pseudomonadota > Alphaproteobacteria > Rhodobacterales > Roseobacteraceae > Leisingera > Leisingera sp. F5. The sequence continues at coordinate 8,023 of NZ_LUKH01000031.1, forward strand.
TTGAGAGGCCGTTTTCTCCAAGCAGCGGATAGAGGTGGAAGCGGAAGGATGTCTCCATGGCGCCATAGAGCACAAAGCACATCAGGAGCGCCCAGAAGACAGGCCGCCGCAGCGCCCGCGCCGGAGCCTCTTTCGTCACGGATGCCTTTGGCTCCGAAGTATTACCGCTGCCGGCCGAAGTAACGCGCGGCAGGAAATAGTAGATGCTTGCGCATACCAGAACGTTGACCAATCCCAGTGCAATCAGCACCTGGCGCCAGTCAAAGTACCCCATCAGATATTCGATCGAGGGAATGAAAACCGTGCTGGCGAAGCCTCCCCAAAGAGTGAGGGTTGTCACATAGTCCCGTGTTTTGGATGTATCGCAGTGCCGTGCGACGACAGCAAAAGAAGCATTGTACAGGACAGCAGCTTGAAGACAGCCTATCCCGCCAAAAGCAACGTAGAACCACAGCAGCGACTGGGTCTGAGACCATGCAAAGAACAATATTCCCGCGAAAACTGATCCGCCAGTCATAATGGCACGGCCATATCCTTTGTCGATTGCGGCGCCGACCGGGACGGATACCAGCGCTGACATCAAAAGCCCGATTGTCAGCGCAACATAGATCTCGGATTTGGCCCAACCGAATTCAGTCCCCATTGCCACGGCCATTTGCGGGAATGCGTAGTAAAGCGTTCCCCAGGAACACAGCTGAGCGAAGCCAAATGCAGACAGAAAAACCGGGCTGAATTTCGCCGCGCTGCCCGTCTCGTTTTCTGAGGTTTGCATCAGAGGTGCTCCATGCAGTTGCTTGCTGGGATGGGAGCCATGCACCTATCAGGGCAGGCTGCCGCCATCCTGTTGTTGGTCAGGCCGGTGTTAAACACACCCGCGGTTGGGTTCTCGGATGAAGGCCTCATGTTTACTCATCGATGCATCGACCATCTAAGTTAAAGGGCAAAAAAGAGGCGGCTGAAACTATGCCTCAGCCATACTCACGCAGTCATTCAGGGCTTGTGTGATCTTCATCCACTCCCCCAGCCCGACCTTGAAGGCTTCACGGCCCTTGTCGGTGACCGTGTAAATCTTACGCTCGCGGCCGGAAACTGTCTCCGTTTCATAGGTGACGTAGCCACCCTCTGCGAACTGCTTCAGAACCGGGTAGATCGTGCCCTCTTTCGGGGCACAGCATCCTTTTGTTCTGTTGATGACCTCCTTGGCGATGTCATAGCCATGCAGGTCGCGTTCACACAGCACACATAGAATGAAAAACTTCGACAAGCTCATCCTGATGGTGCTGTTCCAGTAGTCGGGGCTGAGGAGGTCCGGCGATTTGGTATTGATGCTCATGCTGCGCTCCTATACATCGATCATCGACATGTCAAGCGGCCGTCGGCATCCTTCCCGACCGGAGCCGTTTGCCGCAACGCAGGCAGTCCGTTGAATCCAGACCTGAAAGGAAAGCGCCTTGGCCGAAACCATTCTCTACCTTCTGAAGTCCGATTTTATAGATGCCCAGCATGGGGACAGACTCTTTTATTGCCCGTCTTGCCTTAAGGTTGAAGGCCTTCTGAGCATGTTCCCGAAAATCCGGCAGGAACTTGATGTACGCTATGTGGATTTCGCCCGTCCGCGGGGAGATATGTCCGGCTTTGTTGGAGAAAGCCAGGGGTGCCCGCATATTGTTTTGCCCGGCGGGGATGATGATCATTCTGCGGAATTGAGCGTAGCGGGTGCGGGAATTGTGCGCAGGATTGAGAAAGATGAAGACATCTTTGCTTACCTGATCAACCGTTTTGGGGTTTCACATCCGCACCCCTGAACGCTGCTGGCCGCACGTGGTGCTGCCCAGCTGATCCCGGATTGTGTGGCCGGCACCAGAAAGCGGCGTTGATCTGACAGTTCTTGCCCAAAGCAATAAGACGCTGAGTCCTGGGAAAGGGCCGTAGTTGAAGGGCTGGAAACTCTCACTCCGCGGCGGCTCGCAAAGTCTATGAATCTCCAAGGCGCCGACGCGCAGGATAACAGCTGCGAGAACGCAGGAACAATCCTCCCAGAGGAGTGCCTGGAGCAGTCTTGACACTAATGTCGAATGCAGAGCTAACAGATGGAAAACGATTATCCTTTGAAACTAGACCATATTGCGGTCGCGGCGCGCTCTCTCTAGGAGGGATGCGCCTACATTAAAGGTGCTTTGGCTGTCGATATGCCCGAAGGCGGTACGCACCCTCAGATGGGCACACACAATAAACTGATGTCATTGGGCAGTGAGACTTGTCTGGAAGTGATCTCAATTGACCCCAACGCTCCAACGCTCCAACGCTCAGCCGGTCGAGATGGTTTGATCTGACAGATTCGACGGCCATCCGAAGTTGGGAACTTGGATAGTTAGCACCAAACAGATCAAGGCGGATTTAGCTCAGGCGCATCCAAACAGCGGCCGTGCAATAGAGATGACACGGGGTGATCTTAACTGGCTCATCTCACTTCCTGATGATGGCGTACCTGCAGTTCAGGTGCTAGCATTTGTATTCTCCTTTAAAAGCGGGCAGCCGCACTGAATGCTGCGGCTGCCCAATGAAACTTACTGAAGCTTGCCAGGCAGGCTCAGATCGCCTGAGGCTACGTCGAATACATCGGTGACGCACAGCAGCGGCGCGTGAATGCTGGTGTTCACCCGCAGGGCGGAAGTGACTCCGTCATAGGCAACGCCTTCCAGCTCGACGCCGCTGGCAAAGCCTGCATTCACCTTGATTTCCGGGCCGTCGAACAGCGGCGTGAATCCGGGGCTGTCCAGGAAGATCGGGAACCCGGGCCAGGTCGCGGGCAGTTTGGGCGTCGCGCCTTCCGGTATGTCGCGCACGGCGAGGGCACCGGGGCCGCAGGCTTCGGTCGGAGTCAGAACAACCCAATGGCTGTGCCATTCGATACCGTCATTGGCCGGATCGCCGTCGCCGTTTTCATCAAAAAGCGGGGTGTCGTCAAAATCCGGGTGGCTGGTTGCAGCCATTGCCAGAATGCCGGTGCCGCCTTCAAAGCCCACAGCAGAGGGGTCAAGAGATGTAGGCCACACGTAGGACCAGACATCTGACCCGCCCACTGCCCCGGTAGCCGCTGGGACCGATGCTCCGGCGGTGCCGCTGGTGGTCATGCGGAAGGTAACAGTGTTGCCGTTGCGATGCGCGTGCGCCGCGAGGATGTCAAAATCAGCTACCTTGCCGACATCTGCTGGAGAGACGACGGCCCCCTCCTGATGAATGGCATGGCCGCCGTCCGCAACAGCGGACGAAGCACCGAACACGATGGCGGCAAGGGATATCCAGGGAAGTTTCATTTCTCATCTCCAGTCATTTGATAGCGACTCGCTACTATACGGAAAAACACATTGCAACTTTAATTTCGACTCGCTACCTGTTGAGCATGAGAAAAGACCACGGCATCCGCATCCTCATCAACCGCCTTGCCAGGATAGATTCCGCCGCTGGCTGGACCGGCGACCTGAACCCGGCACAAAGGGCAGCGCTGGAGTATCTGACTGAGGCCAATCAGTTTTCCCGTTCGCCGTCACATGTCGCCGAGTATCTGGGAACAACGCGCGGAACGATGTCCCAAACGCTGAAGGCACTGGTGCGCAAGGGATACGCTGCTGAACGCCGGCAGAAGTCCGACCAGCGATCAATTTCCTATGAGCTGACCGAGGCAGGCCTGGCCGCCGTGACAGGATCTAATCCGATTGCAGACGCCATTGGCAGCCTGCCCGCCGCCGTTCAGGCCGCGCTTGAGGACGGCCTGCTTCAGAGCCTTAGGCTGGCTCTGGCGGCAAACGGCGGCCAGTCGTTCGGGAAATGCAAAACCTGCGCCTATCATGACGCCGGTTCCGGAAATGGCTTCTGCACCTTGCTGGGGCTCGGCCTGGAGCCGGGCGAAAAAGACAAGATCTGCATCGAACACCAAGAGGCCTGAATGACCCTTCCTGAACTCTCGGCAGAAATCGGCGGCATCTTCCTGGGCAGCGTTCAGGACCGCTGGGAAGGAAAAGCACCCTCCGCCATTCAGAAAGACCGGGTGCCCGGCCCTCAGGCCATTACGCAGACCGGATTTTCAGAAGATGCGCAGGCGGACCTGACCGTGCATGGCGGCGAAGAAAAAGCCATTCATCACTACGCGCTGGATCACTATGCGGCCTGGCAGGACGAGGGGCACATGGCCGCCGGAACAGTCCCCGCGGCCTTTGGTGAAAATATCACAGCAACCGGTTTGACCGAGGAAAACCTCTGCATCGGGGATATCCTGAAGCTGGGTAAAGCCACCGTTCAAATCAGCCAGGGCCGCCAGCCCTGCTGGAAACTGGGGCTGCACACCGGAAATGAAAAGATGCCCTACCTGTTTCAGAAGACAGGCCGCACCGGATGGTACTACCGTGTGCTGGAAACCGGCGCGGCTGAAGCTGGCGGCCGCATAACGCTGATAGAAAGACGCAACCCGGACTGGAGTGTCCTGCGCGTGACCCGCGCCCGGCTGACACGCAGGGTTTCCCGCGAAGATGCCGAAGCTCTGGCAGATCTGGCTGATCTCGCCTCCGGCTGGAGGCAGGCATTCGCGCGCGTGGCTGCGGGGGAAACAAGGGAAGACACAAAGGCCAGGCTTGCTGGTTAGGACTGATACCGGCACATTGCTGACCTTGGCTATGGTCGCTGCACGACAGTTACTGCTTTCTCGGCTGTGGATGGCTGCTTGCACAGTTCGGAGAAGTTGCTCTCGCAGCTGCAGAGAATGTACACTTTTCGCTCTACATGTTGCATGGCCATGTCTGCTTTGTGCTGCCTACCGTCATTCACGCCTGGCGCGGCGAATGCCCCGGTCAGAGCCTTGAACGGTCTGGCAGTGGCCGTGCGGCGCGCGTTGAACGTCCCCTAAGTGCCATTCACAGCCTTCTCCCCGTACGAGATGCCTTGAAGGGACTGAGGTCTGCCGCGAAAGGCCGAGGCAGGCATTTCCATGTTTTTAAAGCTCCCCGACGGATCTTACAAAGGATCACATGTTCTGGGCAGAATGTATCTTCCAGTAGCCGTCGGCTGGCGCACCGGAAAACCTGCTTCGTCAAAGTAATGCAGCCGGTAGTCGTGAAACGCCAATGTGCCTGCCACTCCTGGAAGGGCAGCAATGCGTTCCAGATGCTGCTGGAGCGCTTTGTTGTCGCCCCATCTCCGGTGCAGAAGATGGAAGGCACCGTGGTAGGCTATATCAAACCGAATGCCTGTGGCAAAAATCATGAGATCGGCAATGGTGGGGCCTGACCCGAAAGCATAGCCGTCGGCGACCAGTTCTGCAGTCTTGTCCAGGGCGATATCCAGGGCGTCAACGGCGCTGCCATAAGATGCCTGATCCGTGGCAAAGCCAACCTTGTAGACCCCTATGTTCAGGTGCTGATGGATCCAGTTGCACAGGTCTGCAAACTCCGGTTCTTGTGGGCACATTTCCAGCAAGCAGGCGGCTGCAAGGGCTTGCATAATATCCAGGGACTCTGCCGAAGCGATTGCCCCTGCGGTACTGTCCCAAAGAACCGGCACGGTGACGCGGCCCGAATAGGCCGGGTCGGATACCGCATAGACCTGCCAAAGCGCCTCCTGCCCGGTCGGCGGTGCGGATCCGGGCGCAAAGGTCCAGCCCTGCGGGCCGCCCAGCCAGGGATCGCAGTAGGTAACGCCAACGGGCGCTTGCCGGATCAGGGCCCGCATCATCAGAACTCGATGGGCAAACGGGCACGCCTTTGCCGCAAACAGGTGATAGCTACCGGGCTGGTCCCGCAAACGCGCAATGTCCGTATTCACTCGGGATGCCGGAGTGGCAAAACTCGCTGCGATATCAGCGCCGCGGTCGGGCAGCGTCGCAAGATCGCTATACCATTGCCCTTGGTACATGCCGCGCTTGGGTGCAGTGCTCATGTGCATCGCCTCAAAATTCAAGCGGAGCAGGCGGTGTGCCTGCTCCTGTTTGCAAATAGAAACTCTGACCACTTCGTCAGATCAGACTTCGAAGCGGTACTCGTCCGGCTGCCAGGCATAGGCTTCTCCCGAGCGCAGAACCCTGCCGAAAGTCGGGAAGGGCAGATGCGCGGAGGCAATCAGGACGCCTTCGCCGGCGGCCATATCCAGCAGGCTGGCACGGGTTTGTTTTCCGGTTGCGCCATCGACATCGAAGGCCAGACCCGCTTCCGGGTGGGCGAATTGAACCGACGCGACACCGCAAGCGTCGCCCCAAATCAGCAGATCCTCGCCACCTGACGACAGACGGTAACCGCTGTGGCCCGGCGTGTGGCCATAGAGCGGCACCGCTGTGAAGCCCGGGATCACTTCGGGCGCACCAGAGAAAACGTGGATCCGACCGTCATATGCAGTTTTCACTCCGATGGCGGCATCAAACCAGGATTTGGCGAAATCAGGTGCTTTCGACTGTTCAGTCGCTGACGTCCAATAATCGAACTCGAGACCGGCAACGTGGATTTGCGCATTCGGGAACACGGCTGCACCGTTTTCCAAGAGGGCTCCGATGTGATCAGGGTGCATGTGTGTTATCAGAATGTCATCCACCTGATCCGGCGTATGCCCCGCCGCTGCGAGAGCAGAAAGGAATTTGCCAGCGGTCGGACCGAACAAGTCTGCAGAGCCGGTATCGACCAGGACCAGGCGGTTGCCCTGATTAATCAGATAGGAGGTGACGCCGATCCGGATCGAGCCATTGTCCGGCAGGCCAGCTGCAGCTGCCAAGTCTTCGACCGATGCCTGCTCGATACCTGTCCAGAACCCGTGGGCGACATCAATATAACCGTCCAGCAAGGCCGTGACCTGGGCATCCCCTACCTTGCGGCGGTAAAATCCCGGGGCCTGCCCGCTTGCCAAAGGAGCCTTGGCCGAAACTACAGCCGGAAGAACCGTTGCGGCGGCGGCGGCAGCTGTGGTCCCAAATACTTGTCTGCGAGTGATTTGTGTCATCTTCGATCTCCTTGCTAATAAGCCGCAAGCAAGCCCGAGAAAACCGCGTACCGGCCCGGCAAACCCCATGTGAGGCTCTTCAAACCAGCGTCCCTTGCTTGCATCGCTCGAAGCGGACGATAAGATCTAGGGAACCAGATCAAAAGTACGCACCTTTTGGTTCCTATGAGGTTTTCACAAATGCTTGATATCAAGCCCGATCCATACGCAGCCCTCTGCCCTTCCCGTCAGATCATTGCAGTGATCGGAGACAAATGGTCCTTGCTGGTCATCCCCCTGCTGCTGGACGGGCCAATGCGCAACGCCGAATTGATGCGGGCAATTGAAGGGGTTTCACAGAAGATGCTGACCCAGACTTTGAAAAGGCTGGAAGACTACAATTTGGTCACCCGCCGCGACTATGGCGAGGTGCCGCCCCGAGTGGACTACCGCCTGTCGCCGCTTGGGCATTCGCTAGCCGCGGTGATCAGCACGCTTGACAACTGGGTGATTGAAAACTGCGATGACATGACCCGGAAGTGAAGCCACGCTTGAGCTGGTGCCCACCCTGCCCTCGGCCCGGCATCAGTTCAGGGTGCGCTTCATGAATTTACTGAAGGCCTGGATCAGCGGATTGCCGCGGTTGCTGGGATGGTACAAGCACCAGATTTCGGAGAACTCACTGACCTCCAGGCCATCCATTCTGACCAGCCCATCGGTGAGCGCAGGCAGGTCCGGCACCAGTGAAACACCCAGGTCCGCCCTGACGGCCTGTATCATGAGGCTCATGGAATCGAAGCTTGTGACCGAGGCACAAGCCGCGGCGTTCCTTGCAAACCATTTCCTGACCGGATGCTGCGCCAGGCCGCTGCCCGGCACCAGCCAATCAAATTCAGCGCCGCTGCCAGTCCCCTGCGCCGGCTTGTAGCCTCGCCCCCGAACAACGGCATATTCCAGCCGCCTGAGAAACTGCACCATCAATTGTTCAGGCGGATTGGCGGAGGGGCGGACCGCCAGATCAAACCCGCGCTCCCACAGCTTGGCGAATTGATTGCTGGTGCTGAAATCAATGTCGACATTGGGAAACTCGCGCCGGAAACCAGCAAGGTTCGGCAAGATGAAGTGCTCCAGCAGGAGATCCGTAGTGGTGATCCGCAGGCGGCCGCTCAACTGATCATCCAGGCCAGAGCAGATGGCCTCAGCCTGCGACAGCGCCTCGCTGATTTCCCGCCCCTGTTCGGCCAGCTCTTCAGCTGCCGGAAAAGGGTGAAAGCCGGTTTTGGAGCGAGAGAATAACGGCGCACCGGCTTTGGTCCCGATCCGCTTGATCGCCCGGAACACCGAGGACACATCCCGGTCCAGAAACCGGCCAGCCCTGTCCAGGGTCCGCTCCCGGCACAGTGCCAGGATCACCAGAAGATCATCACTGGTCAGTTTCATCGGCCCCCCCGAAACGGATCATTGCAGCAGCGCACATTTCGCTTCTCCGCCATTTCCATAGGTTCATTTGCATCAACTTCCGCCCATGGGGGCAGCCGGGTTGGCTGCCGACCGCCATTGCCAAAGGAGATCATGAAATGGGTATTTTCAAACTTGCCGCCGCAGCCGCGGTTTCGCTCACCGCAGCAACCGCAGCATTTGCGGACACCGGGCTGATGACGAAATTCGACGACATCAAATGGACCCCGATCGAGGGCACCCCGATGTCGCTGTCCATTCTTTGGGGTGACCGCAATACCGGCCCCTATGCCATGTACCTGAAGATGCCCGGCGGTTTCGAGGTTCCCGAACATGCCCACACTTACGCCTATGAAGGCTTCACTATCCAGGGCGAATGGCAGCACAGCTTCGCCGGCGAAACTAAGGTGCTGCCGGTCGGATCGCGTGTCACCCAGCCCGGCAACGCTTTTCACGGCGATGCCTGCGTGAGCGAAGAGGATTGCGTTCTGTTCGTCTTCCAGGATGGCAAGGGCGATGCGATTTTCCACAGCGAATAATCTGCCTGTTCCGTCTGTCACGAGTACAGCCGCCCCCTGCCGGGGCGGCTTTTGCCTGGTCAACCCGCTGGCGCCGAGCAGGGCCTATTGCCGTTGCCGCCACTGCTGCTCATAAGTTCCAAAAGCTTCAGCGAACCCTTCCAGCGGCCATTCCAGGCTGAAGCGGCGGCCATGCCGGCCCACGAATTCAAACCGGAAAACACCGCCCTGCTGCATAGCTTGCAGAACCGCCGCCGACTCGTCCTGACCCAGGCTGCAGTCCGCCCACAAAAGGCACCGCCGGTCCCGCATCTGCCAAACGGTCCGGCCATCTCTGTCTATCCGGAATCCATCCGCCACAAAGGCGGTTCCCGGTTCGGGTCCGAACATGACATCATGCACACTGCCTGCCTCGTCCCGCGGCGTCACGAAAGTGAACAGGGCCCCGAATTCAGGGGCTTCGGCATAAACATCCACCCAGCGGACATAGCACCGCTTATTCAAGGTGCCGTGTTCCTGCCGCTCGTCGCAGATCGTGTTCCAGATGCCATGCTCCGAATAATGGGTGACCCGCCAGTTTCCCGCCGTGTCACGCCCTTGCAGATCCTGCGCTCCGGCTGCGCCTGCGATCAGCAGGCCAATGCCGCCGGCCAGGCAGCGCAGCCAAGTCATCCGCTTTGGCCTGCCAATTGCCGCGCGGAATCCAAAGCGGCGCGCCAGTCATGGCCATGAACTGACACAATCCGGCCGGCTTGCGAGACAACGAATATCGGCGGATAGACAAATTCCAGCTGAGGTGCAGCCAGACGCAGGATCGGATCGCGCTCCCCGTAGACGCCCGGGGTTGGCACATCCCGCGTCCGCCGGATCACGTTATCCTCGACCTCAAACCCCAGCGCGCCCCCTTCTGCCTTGACGCCGGCCAGGTGGTCCCGTTTGAAAGCCATGCAAGGCGGGCAGTCCTCGGCGCCATAGAAGTGAAATGTGACCGCTCCGGCGGCAATTGCCTGCCCGCCCGCGGCCACAGTCAACGCCGCCAGTGCAGCCGCGCAAAACATCCGTCTTTTCAACATCTCTCATCTCCTGTCTTAGAAAACTATCATTCCGCTGCATCCGGAGCAGATGCGCTCAGCAGTTGCTGAACTGCCGGAGCAATTGCCCGCCCCAGGCGGCGTTGGGCCTTGGCGGTTAAGTGAACGCCGTCCGCACCGTCGGCCTTGGTAACCTGCCCAGCGTCGAACATTGGGATGCCTGCCCGTTGCGACATTTGGCTGAAGGCTGAAGCCAGACGTTCCGATGGCTCCGCCGCGGCACCAAAGAGAGATGCCAGCCTGCCCTTTTGCGGATTCTTCAACGGCGGTGGTGCGATGACGAGAACCTGCTGCACCCCGCCCGCATGCAGGATTCGAGCCAACGAGAAAGCAGAGCGCGCGATTGTTTCAGCATCCCGGCGCAGCCCGGCCTGAAGGTCATTTGTGCCCAGCATGATCACAGCGAGGTCCAGCGGCAAATGCCGAGCCGCCACATCCGGGAGCGGGGTCAGAACCGCCAAGCCAATATTGTCCAAGGGTGCTCTGTGGTGCAAATCGGTCCGGCGTCCGATGCGGCCTTCTTCAATGATAACTGCATCCCCCAGTGCAGCACCCATCACTGGGCCCCAGCGGCTTCCTGCATCGTGGCGGGAACCGGATGCATTCGAACCCCATGTATTGCTGTCGCCCAGCGCCAGAATACGGACCTCCGCTAAAACCAGATTCGGCAGCAGGCATATCAAAACGGCGATCAGGTGCTTGCGCATGAGTGGTTCTCCGTTTGCAGGCGCTCTTCTGTGCCAACCTACCGCCCGCCCACGAATGCGTGCAGAAGGCACCTTTTGGTAACTATCCTAATACGGTTCACATTTGCGGGAGGCTCAGCCCCTGGCAGCTTCTGAAATCCAATCCACGAACTGACGCACAGCCCGCTTCCGCATCGCGGACGGAGACCTCAAAACCCGGTAGTGGTATCCAGGCAATTGCGGGCCTTCGAGCTGCACCAGGCTGTCTTCGAACTCCGAGGAATTCACAATGGTCCGGCTCAGCAGAGCCGCACCGTGGCCACGTTTCAACGCGTCGAAGGCCAAGTTGTAGGCATCAAAGCTCATCCGGCGGTAAGTCTCGAAACCATCCCGGCCTGCGGCTGTAAACCAGGCTTTCCAAGACGGTGCCGTCAGCGCGGAATTCTCCCAGCGGACCTCAATCAGACGCTGCTTGGTCAGCATTTCAATTCTGGCGGCCCTGCCCGGCTGCAGCAGCGAATTGCTGACTGCGGCAACGTAGTATTCCTGATAAAGCGCGATTTCTTCGCTGCCATCGGGAGGCTTCGCACCATAGCGGATTGCCACATCAATCTCGCTACCGCTCATATCCGCCACCCCTTCGCTGGCGTAGATATTCAGCGTCATCTGCGGAAAGGCCTCATAGAATTGGCCCAGCCTGGGCTGCAGCCAATAGCGGGCAAACTCGCGTGTGGTCGAAATATTGACTGAATTGGCATCGATGTTGCCATAAGTCTCCTCAAACGCCGCTGCCAGGCAATCCATGCCGCGGGTGATATCCGGCAGCATCCGGGCGCCTTGGTCAGTCAGCGTGATATTGCGGCCCGAACGCTCGAACAGTTTGATATCCAGCAGCGTTTCCAGGTGGCGTATCTGATGGCTGACGGCTGTTGGCGTCACAGACAATTCATCCGCGGCATCCGAAATGCTCTGCAGCCGGGCAGCAGCTTCAAAGGCGCGGATCGCGTTCAGAGGCGGCAGGCGTCGTTTCATCTCACCCTTTCATGACACGGACGGCGGTGTCAGACAAAGTTGAATTATCTGCATAAAAGGGATTGAAAGCGCGTAGGTTCCGGGCCTCCGCGATACGAGAGGCCCGGAGCAACGGCATCAGTGGATGTCGGAATATGTGATCGTGACGCTGTCCACGTTCACCAGACCCAGAAACGGCTTGTTCACCGGGTCGGCAACAAACTTGTCCAGCGCAGCGCGGCCTGCCTCTTCGCTTTCCCAGTATTCGACCTCAATCCAGACACCATCGGCCTGCAAAGCCACATGGCGGTCAACGAAGCCCTCGTAGTTGGCATGCAGATTTGCGTTCACGGCACCTCCGGCAGCGGCTTCTGACATCGCTTCGACAGTAACACCCTCCTTGGCTTTGAAGGTGACGTATTCGATGGTTCCGGCTTTCGTCAGATTTGCAGCCATAGCGGTGGTCACGGTCCCAATGGCCAGCGTTGCCGCAATTGCTGCGGTATTCAGGCCTGTTGCAAGTTTCATCATGTCTTTCTCCTCCGTTTGCATGATGGGATTGTGAGTGGTGGCAATTGAAAATCAGAGCGCCCGCACGGCTTCGGCGATTGCCTTGCCAAGCTGAGCATGTTGTTGCTTGCTCATGTGCAGCCCGTCTGTGCCCTCGGCATTGCCCACCACAGCGCCTGCGTTAAAGCTGGCGATCCCAACCTTGTCCGCCGCGGTTTTGAGCGCAGCTCCCAGCGCCTCGGACTTGGCCTTTCCGCCTTCGAACATTGCTGCAAAATCAGGGTGCGGCATGACGCTGACAGGGGCCGGCGACACCACCAGCACCTTGGGCGCATCATAGTGATAGGCAACACCGCCCGCGCAGCCTTGCGCCACCTTCGCAACCTCAATGATTGCATCGGCAATGTCTTCGGCAGAGCGGTTCGTCTCGGCCTTCAGATCATTGGTACCTAGCGCGATGACCAGCAGATCCACCGGCATTTCGCGGGCGATGGCGGCGGGCAGCGTTTTGGCGCCATTGAACATATCCGCCTTGATGGCGTTCCAGTCCATGGATTCATCGAGGTTCGTCGCCCGCGCAGTCAGCCCATCCACAGCAACCCGGTAACCACCACCAAGCTCTTCCGCCATGACGCCTGCCCAGCGTTCATTGTCGGCGTAGCGGGTGGAGGGGAATGCTTCTTCCACACCGATCCAGCCCCAAGTGTTGCTGTCGCCGTAAACAAGGATCTTCTTTTCTGCCATTTGAGGCTTCCTTTCTATTATTCAGTGATGATGTGGCCGTCTTCCGGGTGCCAGCTCGCCGTCACGCCAGCGCCCACTTCGATATCCAAGGACTGCATGTCCCGCTGCTGAAGCTGGACCGTGACCTGGGTTCCCGCCCCGGTTTCAAGGCGCAGGTTGACCAGAGCCCCAACAAATTCCTCGCCGATGACACGGCAGGGCACCTCGTTGTCTGCCCAGCCTGCCGCCGGAGTGATGGAGATCTGGTCGGCCCGAACAACCAGGCTGACCCGCTGCCCAGGTGCCAGCCCTGCAGTCTTCAACGCATCAGATTTGAAAGTGCCGTCAGCGCTCTCCAGCACCAGTTCACCGTTCTTGCGCGGGCGAACGGTGCAACCGAAAATCGAGGAGCCGCCCAGGAAGTCGGCGACAAAAGGCGTTGCGGGTCGCAAGTAGATATTTTCCGGGCTTCCAGCCTGCTCAATTCGGCCCTTGTTCATGATTACCACGGTATCAGCCATGGAGAACGCCTCCGAATGGCTGTGGGTGACATAGATAAAGGTGATACCCAGCTCGCGCTGCAGGCGCTTCAATTCCCCCTGCATCTGCACTGACAGACGCGCATCCAAGGCCGACAGGGGTTCGTCCAGCAACAAAACGGAGGGTTCCGTCACCAAGCAGCGGGCCAGAGCAACGCGCTGCCGCTGTCCGCCAGAAAGCTGGTTGATCCCCCGGTCCGCATACTCGCCAAGACCCAGCTTCTTCAACCAGACTTGCGCCCGGAGTTTACGTTCCGCCGCTCCGACACCATTCATGCGCAGACCGAACTCTACGTTTTCGCGCACGTTCAAGAAGGGAAACAGCGCCAGGGACTGCCAGACCATCGGCATCTCGCGTTCCCAGATCGGCAAGTCATTGATCCGCCGGCCCTGGTGCAGGATGTCTCCGCTGCTGGCGTCTTCCAGCCCGGCCAGCATCCGAAGCATGGTGGACTTGCCGCAGCCCGAGGGGCCCATAATGGCGATGAATTTTCCTTCTTCGATGTCCAGGTCAAGGTTTTCCACGGCCACGGCCGCACCGTAGGTCTTGCGGAGGTTCTTCACCGAGATATGGGCTTGGCTCATGGCGCGCTCCTGCGGCTGGGGCGCGGCATCCCGCGCGGATTGGAGTTGGAGGGGAGACAAACTGTTCATTTCGCGTCTTTCGTCAGGCGGCGCAGCACCAGGAACTGGGCGCCCAGGATCAAAGAGATGGAGGTGACAAAGGTGATCGAGCCGATGGCATTGATGCGCGGGCTGACGGCGGATTGCAGGAAGCTGAGAATCCGGACCGAAGATGTTTCCTCCAGCCCCCCGACAAACCAAGTGACCGCGTATTCATCAAAGCTCACCGCCATGCATAAAAGGAAGGCTGCGAGCACCGAGGTTTTTGTCGACGGGATGATGACTTCCCTAAACGCGCGCCAGTTGGAAGCGCCCAGGTTCTGCGCTGCAAATTCGAGGTCGCCGTCGATCTGCGAAAACCGCAGGCGGATGATCGCCATTGCAAAGGGTGAGGTCAGGACAATATGGCTGACGACGATGGCGGGTAATGTGCCGGACAGGCCGATGCGGGACAGGTAGGCCAGCATCGCCAGACCAATGACCACCAGCGGGATCAGCGGCGGCATCAGCGCAAAGACCAGCACCAGCTTCTTGCCAAGAAAATTGAACCGGTAATCGGCATAAGCCGCCGCAAAACCCATCAGGGTGGCAACCGGCGCCACAATCAGCGCAATCTTGACTGTGTTCTTGAAAGCGTCGATCACCAGCGCATCTGCTAGGATCAGCCGGTACCATTCCAGCGTGAAGCCGCCGAGCGGGATGGTTGGAAACCGGTCCGAATTCAGGGAAAACACAAAGTTCGTCAGGATTGGCGCATAAAGGAACGCCAGGGCCAAGCCGGTGAAGACAAGGGTTAGACGGCGGGTGATGCGGGAGACACGCATGGATCAGGACCTCCGGTATGCAAAGGTGATCGAGGCCAGAGCTGTGAGCAGCAGCGTCGCGATCATCATCAGGGCGACGACGGCGGCGCGGGGCCACTGCTGGCCGGACTTCACGGTGTCAGCGATCAGGATAGAAAGGGTCGTGAACTTGCCGCCGCCCAGATAAGTCGCCGTCACGAAATCTCCGAAGCTGAAGATAAAGGCGAACAATGCCCCCAGCACGATCCCGGGACGGGCCGCGGGCAGCACCGTGGCAAACAGCACCCGGCGCGGGCCGCAGCCAAGATTGTAAGCGGCGTCGATCAGGGTCCGGTCCAGCGACAGGAGCGAGATCGACTGGATCACGATCACCAGCGGCAGCGTCAGGGTGACCAGTCCGATCATCAGTGCCAGCGGCGTGTTCAGCAGGCTGCCGGTCTCGATGCCGATGGCTGCCATCAGCTTCATAACGATGCCGTTTTCGGTCAGGTAGATCTGCCAGGAGTAGATGCGCACCAGATAGGAGGTGAAGAAGGGCACGACAAACAGACCGAGCAGCACCATCCGGGCGCGGGGTGTCAGGAAAAAACTGATGGCCAGCGCACAGGGCAGCGCAACCAGCGTGGCCAGCGCGGCGGCGCTGATGGCTATCACCGCAGTGCGCGCATAGGCAGACCAGAAATACCCGGCGGTCAGGATCTTCTGCCAGTTCTCCAGCTGGAAATTCGGCGTCAGCAGAAAGTTCTTCACATCCCAGAAGCTGAGCCAGATCAGCAGGACCATCGGCCCCAGGAAGAACCCAGCCAGCCAGACCGGCAGCGGCAGGCTCCACATGGCGCCATAGGCGGCCCTGGAAAGGCGCCGGGCTTGAACAAGAGAAGTCATGAAAGGTTCCTTCGGCTCGATGAAGGGGAAGTGTCCCGCCGCCAATGGGAGCCCGGCAGCGGGACTGAAGCACCTGAGAGGGGAGATCAGGCGCTCTTGTAAGCGGACCAGAAATCGTTCCAGTCACTCAGATCCTGCTGCACCGGCAGCTGGCGGATATGGATGCGACCCTTACGGATCAGATCAATGGCGTTGCCGTCGCCTTTGAACATCCCCAGGTGGCGGGCATCTTCCGGCTTCTCGGCAATCATCCGTTCCCAGCCGGATTTCGACGGGATGATCGCAGGGAACACGTTGAGGTTGGCCAGGTTGTACTGCCCGGCTGGGCTGGAGGCGTGCTGGATGAACTTGCGCGCCAGCTCCGCCTTGCGGGAGCCGCGCCCGATCGAGAAGCTCTCGGTGAACTGGATGCCGCCCTGCTCCGGGATGGTGGTGGTGACATTGGCCCCGTCACGGCGCAGCACGCCGGTAATCCACTCGCCGATTCCCGGCATCACGGTGACTTCGCCGGATTTCAGCGACGACAGGACCCCGCCGTAATCATAGAAACCGCGCACCTGCGGTTTCAGGCTCAGCGTGGTGTCCTGCAGTTTTTTCCATGCCTCTTCGCCAATGTCATAGGGCTGTGCGTTGCCGTCGCGCAGACTCAGAACGCCGAGGTTGGGCAGGTGCCAGTCGAAATGGCCGATCTTGTCCCTGTGCTTGGCGTCCCACAGCATGTCATAGGACATCGCCTCTTTGACAGAAACGGCCTCCAGGTTGTGGGAAATGCCCAGGAAGCCGAACCGGCTGATCACGGCATAAAGCTCATCGTCATGCCAGTGGCCCGGGAACTTGTGGAACTCCGGGTAGAAGTCATCGAACGGGTAGTCTTCCGGGTCCAGCTTCTCGACAAAGTTGGCCCGGACCAGCTGCTGCACATATTCGGCATCGGCATGGATCAGGTCATAGGTTCCCGCCGGGGACTGCGCCAGCAGGGCCAGCATCTGCTCGCCGCCGACATAGTATTTCGGGGTGATCTTCACGTTGTGCAGCTCTTCAAACTCGGCAACAGCGTCCGGCTCCGCCTGGCCGTACCAGGCCAGCATCGTCAATTCCGTGACGGACTGCGCCCGTGCAATCATCGGCATCGCCAGCGCACCGGCTGCCATGGCGCTTGTTTTCAGAAGACTCCGCCGTGTGAGATTAATCTTGGCCATTTCCGGCTCCTCCCTTGCGTGATGAAGGAAGTATCCAGCCCAGCTACCGCCCCAACAATCGAGCAGAACTCAGCCGTTTCCAAGATTTTCTCAGCCTTTTGACAGGGCTTGCCGGGGTGTTTTGCAGGCGGGAACCCTTGAAAGCTGCAATCCAGGCGCCGAATCTTAGCCCTGGGGCATAAACTGCTGGCCATAAGCGCTGTCCCGGAACAGGTCCGCCTCGCTCAGCAGCCAGTCTTGAAATGCCTTGATCTTCGCCGTGCGGGCCCGTTCCACCGGGCAGACCAAGTAATAGCTGCGGTCCTTTAGCACCTGCGAGATAGGGGCCGCAATGCGCCCCCGCTCAATCTCGCGTGAGGCAGCGATCACGCTGACAAGGGCAACCGCGCGGTTGTCTATCGCGGCCTCAATACACATGATTTCATCGCTGAAATGCGCAATCGGGCGGATCTGGCAGGCAGGCACCCCCGCTGAGGTAAACCAAGTTCGCCAGTTCGGATCGCCCTCCTCGAACCCAAGCCATTCATATTCCACCAGATCCCTGCTCAACAGATCTTCGGGGGTTCTGATCTTGCTGCTCAGCTTACGGGCGCAGACCGGGGTCACAAAATCATCCAGCACCCAGGCCGCATGGGCGCCCGGATCAGGCGTGTCCGTGTATCTGATTGAAATATCAACGGAGTAACGCGCAAAATCCAAAACACTGTCCGAGGCAATGACTTTGACATCAAGCTGCGGATAAAGGCGGCTGAATTTTGGCAGCCGGGGACTGAGCCAGCTCCAGGCAAAAGAGCGCGTGGTGGTTACCACCAGCTCACCCTCGATCTCATCCATGCTGAGCTGCGCCACGCCCTGTGTCAGCTGGCTGAAGGCATCGCCGACAAAGGGGCTCAGTATTTCGCCCTCGGCCGTCAGTTTCAGCGAGCGCGTCAGCCGGTGGAACAACGAAATGCCCAGCTGGGTTTCCAGGGTCTTGAGCCGGTGGCTGATCGCGGTGGGCGTCAACGACAGCTCCTCTGCCGCCAGCTTGATGCTCATATGCCGGGAGACGGCCTCGAAGGCCTGAAGGCTGGTCAGGGGCGGCAAGCGTTTCACGGCATGAACCTCTCTTTTCAAGGGGCAAGCCTCTCCCAAACGGGAGAGGCCTGCAGGTTCAATCTGGAATTACCCCCGTCTGGAGCGCAATACGTCCAAACCAGCAGCCACAATCAAAACGGTGCCAGTTGTCATGAGACTCAACTCAGTTGGAACATTCATCAGAATCAGCCCGTTCGACAGCATCCCCAGCAGCCAGACGCCCAGCACAACCCTCAAGACCGACCCCTTGCCACCGGTAAAGGGGATGCCACCCAGCAGAACCGCCGTCAGAACGCTCAGTTCCACCCCGATGCCCAGCGTGCCGGCAGGGGCCGAGTTGATCCGGGAAATGCTCATCAGCGCTGCAACGGCCACAAAGAATCCAGTCGCGGCATACAGACCGACGCCGATGGCCTTGACCCTGAGACCAACCAGGAAGGCCGCGCGCTGATTCACACCCAGCGCCACGATCTGCGGTCCGATCGGCAACAGAGTCATGACCGCCGCCCCAAGAGCGATGACCGCCAGCATGATCCAGGTCAAAACCGGAAGCCCGAGAACCCGCTCGTAGCCGATCACCAGGAACTCCTCCGGAAAACCGAAAATCGGATTTGGTGCCAGCCATTGGGCCACGCCGCGGATAAGGGTGAGCGTGCCCAGTGTCACGATGATCGGGGACATTCCAATCGATGACACAAGCACCCCGTTGATCAGGCCCACGCCTGTTCCCACTGCAAGGGTAAGCAGCACCGCGCCAGTGATCCCCAAGGGCTCAAAGCTGAGGCCCGCCACCACACCGCACAGCGCCAGGGTGGAACCGACCGACAGGTCAATCTTGCCGGCCATCAGCAGCATCGCAAAGGGAATGGAGATCGTCATCAGCGCTGACACTTGCACCGAAATCGCAATCCAATTGTTGGCGGTCATGAAGACCGGCGCCTTTAGATAAAAGAACAGCGCCAGCAGGGCGATGGCCATCGGCAATGCTGCCGCCACCGCGATTTCGAACCAGTCGTGTTCCGTTTTTTCGTCAGCCGCTGCCGCGGCCCGTGTCAGTCCGGTATCTGTCATTGCGTCAATTCCATTTGCTTTGCTTCAGGTGCTGCGGCCGGAAGGTCCTGTTGCGCGCTGTGCTCTGCCCGGTGGGCCAGTTCGATCAGCATCTCTTCATCATGAGGGTTATCGATTAGGGCCACTTGCCTGCCGCGGCCCAGCACCAGCACCTTGTCGGCCAGCAGACAGATCTCAGTCGCGTCCGAGGATGCCACCGCAACTGCGGTGCCTTTGCGCTTCACATCTGCCAGGGCTTCGTAGAGTTCGTGCCGGGCTCCAATGTCGACGCCCTGGGTCGGCTCATCCAGCAGCAGCAGCTTCAGCCCTGTCCCTTCGACCAGCCAGCGGCCGACCATGATTTTCTGCGCATTGCCGCCGCTGAACCGCTGCCCCTGCAAGCGCGGGTTGGGCGGCTGAATGTTCAGGCGGCGGGAGGCACGTTCAAACTCCCGCCCCTCGCGGCGGAAATCGCGCAGCAGCCGCGGCATCGGAGAGCGCCCGAAGTGCGGCACAAGCAGGTTTTCAACGGCAGCGAAGCTTGCAAACAGGCTCTGCTCCTTGCGGTCGCTGGCCACCAGGGCCACACCCTGCGACAGCGCTTCGCGCGGCGCAGCGAAGCTGACATCCTGCCCGTCCAGCTCGATCCGGCCGCCGGACTTCGGCGCAGCACCCGACAGGCATTCCAGCAGCTCGGTTCTGCCCGCTCCCATCAGCCCGTAGATGCCGAGAACCTCGCCTGCCCGCAGTTCAGCGCTGACAGGTCCGACAAATCCTGTGCTCAGGTCTTCCATCTTCAAGACAGCGGGACCGCTGGGCGTGAATTCGGATTTTTCCATCCCCTGCAACAGCGCATCCGGGGAAATCGCGTCCGTCATGTCGGCAATCGTCACTTCTTCTACCGGCCGGGTCCACAGGATACTTCCGTCGCGCAGGATAGTGACCTGATCGGCAACCTTGTGGATCTCATCCAGAAAATGCGTGACGTAGATGACCCCGATGCCATCCTTGGCAACCGCCTGGCGGATCACTGCATGCAGCGCCTTTGCCTCCTTGTCAGAAAGGGAGGCCGTCGGCTCATCAAGAATGAGAAACCTGGGTTTCAGCCGCAGCGCACGCGCAATTTCCACCACCTTGCGCTCGCCGATACCCAGCGTTCCTAGGTCAGAGCGCGGATTGATGCCCGCAACCCCGAGCCGCGCGAGCAGCTCCCGCGCCTGGGCATTCTGGGCGCGGCGGTCCACCCGACCGCCACGCTTGATTTCATGGCCAAGAAAGATGTTCTCGGCAACGGTCAGCCCTTCAAAGACCTGAAAATGCTGATAGATGATCGCCACGCCCAGGTCCTGCACCTGCCGCGGCGTGGCACCGCGCAAGGAAGCTCCAGCCGCAAGAATATCGCCCTTGTCCGCGTCCTGCGCTCCGCTGATGCAGTTCAGCAGCGTGGACTTGCCCGCGCCGTTTGCTCCCAGGAATGCCAGGACTTTTCCGGCCTCGACCTGCAAGTCCACTCCTTTGAGCACGGCAACCGGGCCATAGGATTTTCGAAGATCCTTCACTTCAAGACGCATGGGTCGCCTCCTTGCCGGTTCCGTGCATCAGTTTTCGTAGTTCGACAGCAGGAAGTTCAGCAGCGGCTGGTCCGCCTTGCTGGCCAGCACCGTGGGCGTGTAGGCAAAGCTCGGCTCTTTCTCGCGCACTGCGTTCAGCGCCAGATCTACGATATTGGCTCCCAGCTCATTGATCAGGATAGCTGCGGACGCACGGTAGGCGCCGCCATCGTCTACTGCACTCAGCCCTTCCAGTGAGCCGTCCTGGCCGCCAACAAACATGGCGTCAGGATCAGCGCCTGCCAGTTTGATGGCCCGCAATGCGCCCACCGCAGCATCGTCCGCCATGCCGATAATGATATCCAGGTCCGGATGCTGCTGCAGGACTGTCTCGGCAACCCGCAAGCCGTTGGTCTGGTCTGCAGCGTCTTGCTCTGCCACCACTTCGATGCCGTTTTCTGCAAAGATCCGGGTCACTTCACTCCAGCGCGGAGCAAGCGAGGGCAGCGGAGTCAGCGTGGTTACTAGCGCCTTGGCACCTGTCACACCGTTTTCCTTGGCCCAATCAACCGCGGCCTGAGCCACGATCTGGCCGGACTGGGCGTGATCGAAACCGACAAAGCCATCCGACCCGTCCATTTTCCCCAGGTAAGTCAGCCACTTGATCCCCTGCGTCTGGGCCTGGCGCTGCAGCGGCTGCAAAGCTGTGGGTTCAATCGGCAGAACAACGATGGCGTCAACGCCAAGGGTGATCCAGCCCTGGATCGCATTGATCTGCTGTTCCAGGTTATTGGCCTGCGTGTTGTCATGCAGGACCGTCACGCACCCCAGCTGAGCCGCGCGTTCATCGGCAAACCGGCGCACCTGCTTGACGATTGCAACCTCTGAAACCGAGTGGCTGTATGCCACCTGGTAGGTTTGGCCGCCGGTGCAGGCATCAGCTGCAGCTTCCCGGATCTGTGTGATGGTGACATCTTTGATTTCATCAGCCTGCGCCAGCGTGCCCGCTGCCAGGCCCATCGCCAGAGCGAGGGTTCTTGTAACCATTTTCATCGGATTTCCCTGTTGTTGTTTGGCATTGAGTGACTGCCTTGCCTGGCAGTTCTTTGGTCGGACGGGGCCGTAGCGCCCCGCCCCAAAGCCGGTTTAGAACTCAAAAAGGTTGGAGTATTTCACCGACAGCGAGTCGCCGTTGACCAACGCCAGGAAACCCTTGGTGCGCGGGTCTTCGACAAAGCGCGGCAGGGCCGCTTCGGCATCTTCCTGCGACATCCAGTAAACAACCTCGACCCAGGAGCCATCGGTGTTTCTGGCCAGGTGGCGGGCTACGAACCCGTCATAGCCTTCCAGCACTTCGTCCATTGCCAGGGTTTCGCGCAGGAACGCATCCGGGTTGGCGCCGTCAACCAGGTTGAACTCAAGATATTCGACGACAACCGCCTTGTTGATCGGCAGCGCCTCGGCCATGGCGCCGACGGTGGCGGTCACAGTCATGGCAGCGGCAAGCGCCAGAGATTTCAGCATTTTCATTAGTATTCTCCTGTTGGTTTGGCAAAAAGCGGCCGACACGCCGCAGGGTCGCCTGCGTGTGGGATCCGGCCCTAGAGGCAGTCCGGACTGTTAGAGGGCAATCCGGCTGTAGTGCTGCGACCACGGGCGCAGGCGTTCAAAGGCCGCAGCGGCGGCCAACACGTCGCCGTCGGCCTGGCGCCGTCCGGCAATGTGCAGGCCAACCGGCAGGCCAGAGGTGCCCAGGCCCGCGGGCACTGACACCGAGGGATGGCCGGTGAAGTTGGTCAGGAAGGTCGGACACCAGCCGATCAGCGGATCGATTTCGACACCGTTGATTTCGCTGGGGCCCTTAGTGTTGCCATCCGTGGTGTTCTTGACCGGCATTGCGCTCACCGTGGGTGAAACGATCAGGTCGTATTTCGCAAAAGTAGCCTGGTAGGCGTCAAACACTTCCGAGCGGACAGACAGGTCGCGATAGAGATCATCGGCGCTGTAGCCCGGCCCGACGCGCTCCACCCAATCAAGCAGGTCCGGCGCCAGACCGTGGCGATGCTCCTCGGACAGCAGGTCAAGACCGGAGGCTTTGATGGCGTCGAAGCTGTGGCGCATGATCGGCACGAACAGACGGCACCAGATGTCGCTGTATTCGCGCTGGTCGCAGGTCAGGCCGATCTTGATCTCTTCCACTTCGGCGCCGGCCTGCTCGAACACTTTGACCGCATCGGCGACAACGTCGCTCACCTCGCCTTCGATGGGGAAGACATCCAGGTTCGGGCTATAGCCGATCTTCATCCCCTTGATGCCGCGCAGGGCTGCATCCGAAAAGTCGTTGACCATCTGGTGGCAGTTCGGGTCGCCGGGATGCGCTCCTTGCAGAATGCCCAGCGACAGGATCGCATCCTCGACATTGCGGGTGATGGTGCCCTCAAAGATATAGGGCAGCGTGTTGGCAAAAGCATTCGGGCGTACCAGCAGCGGCGTGCGGCCCGCCGAGGCACGGTAGCCGACGGTGTTGGTCCAAGCAGCAGGAATGCGGATCGACCCTCCGCCGTCGGTGCCTTCGGCAACCGGCAGCATACCAGCCGCAACCGCCGCGGCGGAACCGCCCGAAGAGCCGCCGGCGTTGCGGCTGGTGTCAAACGGGTTGGAGGTCGGGCCAAAGGCCACGTTGTCCGTGGTGCCGCGGTAGCCCATTGCCGGGCTGTTGGTCTTACCGACAAAAATAGCGCCTGCCGCTTCCATGCTTTCGACAAAGCCGCATTTCATGTCGGCAATATTGTCTTTGAGCTGCGGAATGCCGCCCAAAGTGCTCGGCCAGCCCGGTTTGAAGTCAAACAGGTCTTTCATCGCAGTCGGTACGCCATGCAACGCGCCCAGCTCATCGCCGCGGGCGACGGCTTGGTCTGCGGCCTTGGCAGCATCCCGTGCCTCATCAAAGGCGGTAAAGACAAACGCATTCAGTTTTTCATTACCCGCTTCGATCCGCGCAATTGCAGCTTCCATAACTTCTGATGCGGAAACACGCCGCTCCCGGATGGCCAGCGCGGTTTCGGTTGCACTCAGCTTGGCAAGATCCGTCATGGTTAAATTCCTCCCTGTTTCATGTCCGGATCTGAATGGCTTCCGCCCCGGCTTTCCCACAGGATGGCGGAGCTGGGGATTCCAACAACTGAGAAAAGCTCAGCCCATGCGTGAGGAATGATTTCTAGTTTATTTACAGACCGCTGGGTGGATCTGACCGCCCCTCCAAACTGTAAGCTCACGCGCCGGGGATTTCCGCTGCATCCGTGCGAAATCAGGCGCAAAAGCCGGAACTCTGCGCCTGATGGAATTCGGTTTCCGCTGCCCGCCGGAAAGCTTTCCAGGGCCGCTGTTTTAGTCTGGTTTCTCCGCCTGCCGGGGCTTAAAGGCGCCCGCCACGCCCTCGGGGAAGAAAATCACCGTCAGCACCACCGCCACCCCCAGCAGAAGCAGCCGGTAGTCATCGAAACTGCGCAGCAGTTCATTGCCGATCACAACGATAAAGACCCCTGCAATAGCGCCGGGAAACCGGCCCATGCCGCCAATGGCCAGCATCACCATCGCCATCAGGAAGAACTCTGTTCCAAGGACCTTGGGCGTCACCACAGAAGTGTAATGCGCATAGATACCGCCAGCCACCGCCGTAAACACCGCCGAAACCACAAAGGCCAGGAGTTTGTATTTGTACTCATTCACACCAATTGCCTGCGCAAAGGTCTCTGCATCGCGCATGGCGACAAACGCCAGCCCTAGCCGCCCGCGCAGGATGACAAAGTAGATCAGGTAGACACAGACCGCGCCTAAGGCGAGGGTCACCCAGTACCAGGTCAGCTTGTCGATGGAAGAGACCTGGAAGCCAAAGAGGTTGAGCCACGGGATGCCCAAAAGACCGGTATTGCCGCCCATGCCAATCGCCTTGCCCTGCTGGATGAGCGGCGGCAGCGCCAAATGCACCGCAAAGGTGAACAGCGCCACGTATTCCCCTTTCAACCGCAAGCTGGGCACCGCCACCAGCGCGCCGATCCCGGCCCCGACCAGGGCCGCAGCTCCAATCGCCAGCAAGGGCGTCAGCCCGGCATAAATCGACAGCATGGCAGAACCATATGCGCCAAAGGCAAAGAACACGAGCTGCGCATAGTTGAAGATCCCAGCATAGCCCAGGATCAGATCCCAACTGGCAATCACAATGCACCAGATGAAGACCAGGATGAAAATATGCCGGACATAGCTGTCGCCCAAGAGCCCGCCCAGCAGGGCAAGCCCCCCTACCAAGGCCCAGAAAATCAGGCTGTCGCGGCCCAGCCCGGCGCCGGTGAATTGCGACGTGATAGAAAAGAAACGGTCAGTCATCTTAGTTCTCCCAGACTCCGAACAGGCCTTTGGGGCGGATCATCAGAACGGCGATCAGCATCACCAGCCAGGCCGGCATGGCCCAGCTCGGGCCGATATAGAAAATGACAAAGGCTTCGAGGATGGCGAGGATGAAGGCCGCCACAAAGGCCCCCTTGGTGCTGCCCAGCCCGCCAAGAACCACGATCACAAAGGCTTTGAGAAACGGTGCCCAGCCGCCCAGGGGTGAGATCAGGAATACCGGCGCCAGCAAGATTCCAGCGATGCCAGTCAGCACAACCGAGAGAGCAAAGGTCATGGAAAACACCTGATTGACGTTCACCCCCACCTGATTGGCGCCCTGCATGTCCTGGCTGACCGCCCGCACCGCCTGACCATAACGGGTGGCCGACAGAAAGTACTCCAGCGAGGCGACCAGCGCCAAAGAGATGGCAAAGATCCAGACCCGGTACCACGACAGGGTGATCCCGCCGATCTCCAGCACGCCTTCGGTGAAGGGCGGGATCGTCTTGGTGCCGGGGCCGAACACCAGCTGCAGACCGTTCTCTACGATAAAGGCCAGACCCAGCGTCACCATGATGGTGTTGATCTTCCAGTTTGCACTGCCCCTCAGCGGCCGGATGATCAGCCGTTCGATGCCAATCCCTGCCACCGCCAGAATGGGGATGGCAATCAGCACTGCCAGCCACAATGGCAGGTTGAAGTGCCCTACGACCAGGAACCAGGCCAGAAAGCCCCCCAATGAATAGAGCGAGCCATGGGCAAAGTTCAAAATGCGCGAGGCGCCGTAAACGAGGGACAAGCCGACTGCGACAACGCAGTAGACCGCCCCCTGGGTGATCCCGCTCAGCAGGATTTCAATGATTTGTGTCATAGGGCCTCCTGCAGGCTGCGGCTATCTGTTTCGGTGACCACGCCTTCCTCAATGGAATAGACCCGGTCGATCATCCCTTCGAGCAGCGCCAGGCTTTGTTCGACCAGCAGCACAGTGAGACCCTCACGGTTCAGCTGCGACACGGTACGCAGCATGGTTTCCGTAAGGTTCGGCGCCAGTCCCAGAGAGGGTTCGTCTATTGCAAGAAGCGACGGGTTGGACATCAGCCCCCGCCCCAGCGCCACCATCTGCGCCTCGCCGCCGGACAATGAGCGGCACAGCTGGCTGCGGCGCTCCGCCAGGCGCGGATACAGGCTGAACACGCGGTCCAGGTTTTCTTTCTCCCGCCTGCGCGCTTCGGGCAGATAGGCGCCCAGCTGCAGATTCTCCAGCACGGTCATATCGGGAAACAGGCGGCGGTCCTCGGCCACATAGACCAGGCCCTGGCCAACCAGATGCGGCGCCTTGCGCCCGGCAATGTCCTGGCCGTCAAAAGTAATCCGGCCCGACTTCGCGGGCACCAGTCCGCATATCGTTTTCAGCAGGGTGCTTTTGCCGTGGCCGTTGGCCCCGACCACTGCAACCAGCTCCCCCTTGTACACGCTCAGCGATGCATCATGCAGCACATGGAAATCGCTGTAGAAGGCGTTGACGCCTTTCACCTCAAGCATCGTGTTTCTTTCCAAGATAGATCTCGACCACATGGTCATCGTTCAGCACCACTTCGGGGCGGTCCAGCATCACGAACTCGCCGAAATTGATGATCAGGATACGGTCCGCGATCTCTGCCAGCGCCCGCGTCTTGTGCTCGACCATCACGATGGTGATGCCCAGCTCCTCGCGGACGTGGCGGATCACCTGCAGGAATTCCACGATTTCCTCGGCGTTCAGCCCGCCAAGCGGTTCATCCATAAAAATGATCTCCGGCCCCGTTGCCAGTGCCGCCCCCAGCATGATCCGTTTGCGGGTCAAGAGATCGGCCTGTGACGCCGGAAGGTTCAGCGCACCCTCAAGCTGGGTCAGGTAGAGGATATCCTGCATCGGGATATCCGGCGCCGACCCGCGGGCCTCGCTTCCGAACATCTGCCCGGCCAGAAGGTTTTCCCCCACCGTCACGGACGACAACAACGTCGGTATCTGAAAGGTCTGGGCAATTCCCAGCCCGCAGCGGCTGTGGCGCTTGAAACCCGTCACGTCCTTGGCATTGAACAGCACCCTGCCCCGGCTCGCGTGCAGACCGCCGGTGCAGACATTCATCAAGGTAGACTTGCCTGCGCCATTTGGTCCAGCCACGCCCAGGATCTCGCCCCGTTCGATCTGGAAAGACAGATCCGTAAGCGCCCGGAACGGTCCGAATTGCATGGTTACATTTTCGAGAGACATCTGCGTCATGAGGAATGCTTTCTGGACGGTTTGCCTGTGTCAGACCTGCTGTCTGAAAATGCCGCGCCTCCGGAGAAGGAGGGAGAGCGAAGGCGCGGCAGGTGCCCGGACCGTTACTTGATCCAGGAAGGAGACACGATCTCAGCAACCTTCTGGTCGCCGACCACAACACGGACGCGTTCCTTGTTCTGCACCTGGAACAGCTGTGCAGGCTGGGTGTTCGGCCCGTTATCGATGAAGTTGCGCTCGTTGAAATCGAAGGTGCCCACCAGGCCCTGATACTTCATGGTGCGGATAGCATCAGCGACAGCCGCATGGTCCGAAGCATCGCCCGCCTGTTCGACGGCAGCCGCCCACATGTAGACCATGTCATAGACAGCGGCAGCCAGGCTGACCGAGGGCTCACGGCCATAGGCGGCCTCCCAGCTCTCGACAAAGGCTGCTCCGGCTTCGTTTTCCTGATGCGCGTTCAGAGTGAAGGCCAGCAAACCTTCGGCCTGCCCCTGGGCGATCACATCATCCAGCCCGGTGGTGGCGCCAATATAACCGACATTCAGCAACGCTCTGCCGGCGGGCTTGTTCTTGTACTGCGACAGGAAGGTGGTGGCGACAGCCGGTTCCAGTGCTTCCAGGTGGATCAGCGACGGCGCGGCCTCGCGGATCTGCGACTGGATGCCGGTCCATTCCACGGTGTCATAAGGCACTTCCTGAACATAGACAACTTCCCAGCCCGCGTCCTCAGCAGCGGCGGCCATGGATTTGGCGTTGTTGATGTCCCACTCATAGTCGCCATGCACGATGGCCAGGCGTTTGGTCTCAAACTCATGGCCGGTTTTCAGCACCATATCGAATTGCGCACGGCCATAATTCAAGTCGACATCGGAGGCGTTGAAGATGGCATTGCAGCGCATCCGCTCTGCCAGATCGACCACTCCGATGACCGCGTCATTGTGGATATAGGGAATGCCATAGGGGCAGAATGCCGGGATATCCGGCCCCATACCGCCATAGCCATTGATCAGGGCGCTGACCTGTTCCCGTTCGATCAGGTTTGCTGCCGCCGCCGCCAGCTTGTCCGGGGTCAGATCGCCGATGTCAAAGGTCACGACCTCAACCTGATTGCCAAGCAGCCCGCCATTTGCGTTGATCTCGCCGACAGCCAGATTGATCGCCTGTTCCATCGTCTCGCCATCCGCCGCGAAATACCCGGTCAGCGGAATCGGTGCGCCGAGCGAGATTGTATCCGCATTGGCCGCACCCGCTGTTGCAGCAAGAGCACCGGCAAGCAAACCGGCCTTTGCCTGGACTTTTATAGAATTGAAAACCATGTAAGTTCCTCCCGTTGGAACAGCTGTGTTTTTGGCAAGGCTCCGCCCCGGGCGCGCAGGCGCCCTGCCGCAAACCGCAGATTGCGGGCTGGCTTGCAAATCCTTGCTGAACAGAGGCCTTGTGAGGCCGCACAGCGCCAATGCCAGGCGCTGCACATCCCGACACTAACTGCGGCCCGCCGTTTCCTCGCCTGAAATCTCCTCATCCAAGGGCTGAGGTTTCGTCGGGTGACAGCAACTGCCTGTGCGCCTCACCTATTCAGGACATTCAAAAGGAGGTTTCCATGACTGATCAGGAACGCAACAAGGCTACGGTGGCTGATATCTACGCCACCTGCTGGAATAAGAACGATATGCAGCGCGTCGATGAGATCTTTAACGAAGACGTGAGCCACGGGCTTCTGCTGGACGGCTGGCCTTCTGGCCGTGATGGCTTCAAGAAGCTGGTGGCGTTCTGGCGCGAGGCGTTCCCCGACATCCACGAAGACGCGATTGACCTGGTGGCCGATGGCAACACGGTGATGTCGCGTTTCCGCCTGCGCGGCACCCATCAAGGCGACTTTTACGGCATTCCCGGCACCGGGCGCAAAGTCGACATCTATGGCGCCGAGTGGTTCAAGTTCGCCGAGAACGGCAAGGTCACTGATTACCTCTATCACGAAGACACCCTGGGCCTGTTCTTCCAGCTGGGCGTCATGCCGCTGCCGCACCTGGCCATTGCCGGTGTCGACAGCTCGCGGAAGTAAACACTGTTGCCCATGGACCTTTCCAAACTGCCTTCGGTTGTTGGCGGCGAGACGCTGTCGAACAGCTTCCTCGGCAATGCGGTTGAGCTGTGCATTGTCACCGATGACCACGTGAAAACAATGGAGGGCCTCTGCCGGCTGGGGATCGGCCCATGGGCCGTCTACACCTTTTCGCCGGAAACGGTGTCAGACCAGACATATAAAGGCGAACCCTGCGAATTTGCGCTCAAGGTCTGTTTTGCCCAATCCGGCAACATGATCTGGGAGCTGATGCAGCCGCTTTGGGGTCCTTCAATTTTTCAGGACTTCCTCGACAAGCACGGCACCGGCTTTCACCATGTGGCGTATGACTGCAACGATGAGCCCTGGGAAACCCGGATCAGCGAACTGGAAAAACGCGGTTTCAAAATGGTGCAGTCCGGCAAATGGCAGGGCCAGAATGCGTTTGCCTTCTTTGACACAGAAGACGCCACAGGAACCACGTTCGAGACTTATCACTTTCCAGAGGGGTGGGACTATCCGGAACCGGAAAGCTGGTTCCCGGCGCCGCCGCCCACTGGCGCGGACTTGTAAGAACCTCTCCCCCAAACTTCCACGGTGCCCGGCCCTTGCCGGCACCGTCTTTTATTCAGGAGACCCAAAAATGACAAACCCTTCAGCAGTGGACTTTAGCGGCCAATCGGTTTTCGTCACTGGCGCCAGCCGAGGGATCGGCTACGGCGTTGCCCGCGCTTTTGCACATCATGGCGCGAGCTTGCACATTCTGGCACAGAGTGAAGAAATCCATGATGCCGCTCGCCGGATTTCCGATGAAACCGGTCAAAGCGTAACTGGATGGACATGCGACATTACGGACAGTGCCAAGGTCGAAGAGGTCTTTGCCGAAGTCGGTCCGCTGGACGTATTTGTCGCCAATGCCGGGCTGGAAGCCGTCACCCCGATCAGTGACCGTAGCACGGAGGCCGAGGCCCAATTTCGCCGGGTGACCGAAATCAATACCGTCGGCACCTATCTGACCACCCGCGCCGCAGTGCCGCAGATGGGGCCAGGCGGGCGTATCATCATCACCGCATCGATCTGGGGAAGCACCGCGGTGCCCGAACTCAGCGCCTATGTGGCCTCCAAACACGCCAACATCGGTTTCATGCGGTCTATGGCCAAGGAGCTTGGCCCGCGCGGCATCCGTGTCAACGCGGTCTGCCCGGGCTGGGTGATGACCGGCCCTGCGCTCAACACGCTCAGGGAAATGTCGCGGGAGCGGGGGGTGGCGGAAGAAGTAATCACTCAGGAGATCAGTACGGAACAATCCCTGCCTGGTGTGCAATCCGCTGATGATGTCGCGCTCAGCTATCTCTATCTCGCCTCACCTCTGGCAGCCAATATCACCGGCCAGACTCTGAACGCGGATCGCGGTGCGGTGCAGGGCTGAACACACTCAGCTTAGATTTTCTTCGCTCTGGCCTGAAGATTCCTCAGTTTTCGCAGGAGGGCCTTTGGTGTGTTCTTTGGAAAACCAACACGACAAAGGTCTGCCCGCCATGATCCCCTCCGCCACCAAATTCGACCCCGCCCAGCCGGACGGCACCAACCGCAGCATGGAAATTGCCATCTCGGCCGATGGCTCGCCTGAACTTGGCCTCACTTACGAAATTCCCGCCCGCTGCGGCATAGCCGTGCGAGTTCGTAAGGGGCAGACACTTACTGTGATTAATCCCGCGGGATTTCAGGTCTGCGACTTCTGGATTTTCGCGGCGGACGACCTGAACGAGTACAGTTCGATGGAGCATCTGCACACCTCGCTCGGCTCTATCTTTCCGAAGGTGGGCGACGGCGTGGTCTCGAACCTGCGCCGACCTTTGATGACAATCACCGAAGACACCTCACCCGGCGTGCATGACACCGTGATTGCCGCCTGCGATCACAACCGCTACCGGCAGCTTGGTGTCGAGGCCTACCACGACAACTGCGCCGACAACCTGCGGCAAGCTCTGATTGCAATTGGCCTGCGGGCGCCGGCCATCCCCGCCCCGTTTAATCTTTGGATGAATGTGCCGGTGCAGCCCGACGGCAGCACCAGTTTCGAGCCGCCGGTGTCCAAGCCCGGCGACCAGATGTCGTTCCGTGCCGAAACCGATGTGATTGCGGTCATGTCCGCCTGCCCGCAGGATGTGACGCCGGTGAATGGCGAAGGCACTTCGCCGGAGCGGCTCAAATTCCGTGTCACTGGCGACTGAGGCAGGTGCGGGATGCGTGATCTGCTGCTGACAGGCCGCTGGGTGGTGCTTTCCTCCGCTGACGTGCGCCAGGACTATGCGGTCCTGGTTCGCAACGGGCGCGTGGCTAAGTCCGGACCGGCGGCGGACATGCGGGATGCTCATCCGGGCATACCGGAATGGGGCGGCCCCGGCTGCGCCATTATGCCGGGGCTAATCAACGCACACCACCATTGCTACGGGCCGGAACTGCTCAACCAGGCGGTGGCGGACGACCTGCTGGAGCCCTGGATGTTCAGCGGCCCTGCCATGGCCGGGCTGTCCCCCTATGCCTCAACGGCTTATTCGGCGGCCCGGCTGCTGCGCTCGGGTGTGACGGCGGTTGTGGACATGTGCGCGGCCGGACCGGACCAGGGGGCTGCTGAAACGGGGCTGCAGAAAAAGGCAGCAGCCTACCGCGACGCCGGGATCCGTGCAGCCATCGCCCCCGGTGAACGCTGGCAGAACCGCATCGTGCATGGCGCGGGAGAAGAAGCCGCCTTTCTCGCTACCTTGCCCGGGGACCTGCGCAAGCGGCTGCTTGAGAGCGAGGCCCGCAGGCAGCGGCTGGCGCCGGAAGAGTATTTCGCCCTGATCAGCACTCTGGTGCCACAGGGGAACGGGTCGCAGGATTTCTGGTTCGGCCCCACCGGCCCGCAATGGACTCCGGACGGGCTGCTGCTGCAGATCGCGTCGGCGGCTGAACGCCTGAATACCCGTATCCAGACCCACGCGCTGGAAAGCCACTATGAGAGCATCGAAAGCCCGCGCATCCGCGGCGGCTCTGTCATCCGGCATTTCGAAAACTCCGGGCTGTTGACAGGGCGTTTGTCCCTGGCGCATGCGGTCTGGGCTACCAGCGAAGACATTGAGCACCTTGCCCGCTGCGGAACCCAAGTGAGCCACAACCCCAGTTCCAACCTGCGCCTGCGGTCGGGGATCGCGCCTGCTGCCGCCATGGTGGACGCCGGGGTTACAACCGCCATCGGCATGGATGGCACCTCGCTGGCCGGTGATGAAGATATGTTTGCCGAGATGCGCCTCGCCCTCAATCTGAACCGGCCGCCTCACGGCGCGGCGCAGTCGCTGACGGCGCAACAAGTCTTTGCAATGGCAACAGAACACGGTGCGCGCCTGATGGGCCGGGAAGGCGAGCTGGGCCAGTTGCATCCAGGGTTTTGCGCAGATGCGGTGGTTCTGGATCTGGAGCGTTTCCTTACCCCCTGGAGCAGCACCGCTGTTGATCCGCTGGAACTTATCGCCGGCCGCGGCAAAGCGGACGATGTGCGCGACGTTCTGGTGGCCGGCCGGCCGGTACTGCGCAACCGCATCTGCACGGGGATTGATGAGCCATCCCTGATGAAGCGGGTGCAGCAGGAAGCAGATGCCGCCCCGCCCAGCCCCGAGTCCCGGCAGCTGCAGCGCGATCTGCGCCCCTATCTGATGCGCTGGTACGCACAGTGGGACGCCTGGGCCGCCGACACTCATCCGCCGGTGATGCGCTACGGCGCCCGGCCTTCGCCGACAGGAAAGGACCTGCAATGATCCGCAATCCGATTAAATGGCCGAATGGCGCGCGCTGTGCCTGCGCCATCAGCTTTGACATTGACGCTGACAGCCTCATCCACATCTCCCGCCCCAACGACGGCCATGACCGGCTCTATCCCATCTCGATGGGCAAATACGGCCCCACAGTTGCCATCCCGCGCATCCTGAAGACCTACCGCCGGTTTGGCTTGAAACAGTCGTTCTTTGCCCCTGGCTGGGTGGTCGAGCAGTACCCCGAGGCCATGGAGATGATCCTGAAGGACGGCCATGAAATCGGCCACCACGGCTATCTGCACGAGGATCCCACCGCACACGGGCCTGCCGAGCAGCGGGAGTGGTTCGAACGGGCCTTGGACAGCCACAAACGGGTGCTGGGCAACACGCCCAAGGGCTACCGCGCGCCGGTCTACAATGTGACGCAGGCGGTGATCGACCTGCTGATTGAGCATGGGTTCGAATACGAAAGCTCACTGATGGCCGATGATGTGCCCTATCTGATGAACACCTCCGCCGGATCGCTGGTTGAGCTTCCGGTTCATTGGGGCACCGACGACTGGCCGCCTTTCGCCCACTATGATGAGATCGGCTATATGATGCCAGTGGCCGGGCCAAGCCGCGGCCTTGAAGGATTCTGGGAGGAATTCGAAGCGCAATACGAGGCCGGCGGCTTCTGGCTGGCGATCTGGCATCCTTTCCTGACCGGGCGTCTAGCGCGCTGGCGGCAGGTGGAGGCCTGGCTGGAAAAAGTGCTGGAGCGCGGCGATGTCTGGTTTGCCCCGATGCATGAAATCGCGGCCCATGTCTGCGCCGAGGCCGCAAAAGATCCGAACGCCGTCCGGGTCGAGGAGCTGCCCTATTACACCAAGCCGGTGCTGTTCTGATGTCAGCAGTCACCCGGCTTGCCCGCGCATTGGGCCGGGCCGATCAGCCCGATGCAGCTGGCATCTTCATCCGCCGCGACGATGCCGGGCTGTTTGAGCTGGCACGGCAATCGGACCGGCGGCAGGCGGAAGGCAGCTCTCTTGGCCAGCTCGACGGCAAAATCGTTGTGATCAAGGGCAATATCGCTCTGAGCGGCCTGCCGACCACCGCAGGGTCGCTCAGCTTTATTGCCCAGGCAGAAACGGCGGACGCCCCTCTGGTACAGCGCCTGAAGGCGCAAGGGGCCATTCCGATGGGCCATGCGAATCTGTCGGAGTTTGCGTTTTCCGGATTGGGGCTGAACCCGCATTTCGGGACACCGCGCAACGGGCTGGATCCGTATTTTGTGCCCGGCGGCTCCTCCTCCGGCTGTGCCTCGGCCCTTGCGCTTGGCATTGCCGATCTTGCGCTTGGCACCGACACCTCAGGCTCCACCCGTGTTCCGGCCGCATACCAGGGGCTGTTTGGCTTCCGCCCGACAATGGGCCGCTATGATGGCGGCAGCATCCTGCCGCTGGCCCCGTCGCTGGACACACCCGGGCCAATGGCGCGGGATCTGGACGGGCTGATAGCCCTGGATGATGCTTTGCGGGATACCATGCCGGCGGCCAGTGCTGCTCTGCACCGGCGGATCGTCATTCCTGACCACGTCAGCCTGGGAAGCCTGTCTTCTGAGATCGCGGATTTGCTGCACGCAGCCGCCGGGCGGTTGCGTGAAAGCGGCTGGGCGGTAGAGATCCGGCCTTTTGCGGCGCTGGACGAAATCCGCGCGCTGTTTGAACGCTTCGGAACACTGGTCGCCGCCGAAGCGCCGGACACCCTGACCCGGTATACCCGCCTCAGCAATCCAGCGATTGATCCCAATGTCCGCCGCAGGCTTCAAGCTGCGCTGCCGGTGAATCCTGCAAATGCCCGGCAGCTGATGTCCGCGCGCAAACGCCTGCAAGCGCTCGCTAGACGGGAGTTGGACGGTGCCCTGATGCTGATGCCAACGGTTCCGGCCCCCCCGCCCCGCCTAGAGGCCGTTTCAACCAGCGCAGACAGGTTCGCCCAGGAAAATGCCAAAGCACTGAGCCTGGCGATGCCGCTTGCCTTTCTCGACATGCCTTCACTTGCAATGCCTGTCGGCACAGCCAGGCCCGGGCATTCGCTTACCCTTGCCGGCCCCGTCGGCAGCGACAGCAGCATTCTGGCCTCCGCCGGGGCGCTTGCACCGCTGCTTTCACTGCTTACCATGGAGACACCAGCATGACAGCCGCCAATCAAACCGCAGCCGACCGCGAGGAGATCGCAGCGCTGATTGCCCGCCAGTTCCGCGCCTTGTACTGGGACGAAGAAACGCCGCCTGATGCCGCCGCCTTGACCGGGTCTTGTCTGCCGGAGGCTCAGCTCTTCGCCTCTGCCCGCCCGACCCAGGCCCAGTCCGCCCAGGACTTCGCCGCCAGAATGGCCGGCCTGCGTGACAGCGGCCGCATTCCGTTATTTGAGGAAAAGGGCCGTGGCCTGCACATCTGGGTTGTCGGCAATGTCGCCGTCGCAATGGCGGGCTGCGAGATGCATGAAAACCGGACAGAAGTCACCGAAGACATCAGCGCCTTCCTGCTGGTCCGGAACCCGGACGGCTGGGCCATCGCCTCCCAGGCTTGGGACATCCTGCCTTCGATCACATCGGCTTTTGCCGCAACCGGCCTTGGCGCCGAACCTTTTGACGTCTGAACATCTTTTCCAACAGGAGCAAACACATGTCCAAGTCCCTACTTATCGTGCATTCCAGCGCCCGGCAGAACCGCTCGCACACGCGCGACCTGGCCCGTATTTTTGCCGAAACCTGGACAGCCAGCGGCGGCGGTTCCATCACCGAACGCGATGTCGGCCTAACCCCGCCGGGCATCATCAACGAAGACTGGATCGCTGCAGTTTTCACCAGCCCGGAGGAGCTGACCGATGATCAGCGCGCCCTTCTTGCCGAATCCAACGCACTGATCGAAGAAATCAAGGCCGCTGATGTGATCGCGCTTGGCGCTCCCATGTACAACTATTCTATGCCAGCCGCGCTTAAGGCCTGGTTTGACCTGATCGCACGTGTCGGGGTGACATTCAGCTTCGACCTGGCCCGCGGCGATGTGCCGATTGAGCCGATCCTGACCGGCAAGAAACTGGTTGTGCTGTCGTCCCGAGGGGAGTTCGGCTTTGCCCCCGGTGGCGAGCGGGCTCATTTGAATGGGCTTGATCCGGCCCTGGCGGCTTCGGCTCACTACCTGGGTGCTGACGCCTTGGAAATGGAGACCGTCGCCATCGAATATGAGGAATTCAAAGACGCTCGCTGGGAAACCTCACTCGCGGCTGCGCAAACCCGCACGGCAGAGTTGGCCGGAGTTCTAGCTGCAGAGTGATCGGAGAACCCGGTACTCGCATTTGCTGCGGAGGGCCATTGCGCCCTCCGCAGTCCTGGTGACCGCTGCACAGCACTTTCTGCGAAGACAGGTGCAAATGAATGTTTTGAACTGCCACGAAGTTGGCAGGAGCGATTTCAAGAACTCTCACCAGAAGAGATCATTGACGCCTTCCAAAGCCGATTTCAGCAGTTTTGCAAACTCGTCGGCCTGTCTGACGTTAGACACTGTGAATTCGATTTTTTCGCTGCGCGCGCGCAGCGTGGAAAATGCTGCACAGGCGATAAACTTGGTGTTGCCGCGCAGCGAGAAAACCGGTCGTTCGTCGGGGCTACAGAATGGATCAGGCATCGAATTCACAGGACGCGGACAAAGCCGCCGCTCAAGTCGCCGGGGGCAACGACCGCAGGCTGCTCAACGTGACATCCGCATCAGGCGCAGTGCCAATTCCGCTGCGAGTGCTAAGCATTTGGGCCAGTTTCCCGAAAGCAACCGTCCAAAAACCTGTGGCGGCCCAGCTGATGCGCGCTCCACTCCAGAGGTGCAGAGCCCAGGAAGCTTCCGCTGCAAAGTTACCAACTGTCGGCGCCCTTCGGAATCTGACCGGCCCTGAGTTACCGTTCACCTCACCTTTAGCCACCGCGGTGCAGCTTCACCAGACCAGCCATTCGTATGCCACGCAGCATTTGCCAGGATCAAAGGTCTGCTCGCCGGGCAGACCGGCCGCCTTAACCAGTTGCTCGGGAAGCCCGCTCTGGTCTTCAGACCGCTTCCCGCACCGCGCTCAGGAATTGCTGTGTCCGCTCCCGCTGCGGGTTGCCGAACAGTTGCGCGGGCGGGCCCTGCTCCTCGATCTTGCCGCCATAGAAGAAGCATACCCGGTCAGATATATCGCGGGCAAAACCCATTTGGTGCGTGACCATCAGCATGGTCAGATTGTGCTCAGACACCAGCTGGCGGATGACGGTGGTCACCTCGCCGATCACCTCCGGGTCCAGGGCCGAGGTCACCTCGTCGAACAGCATCACCTTGGGCCGCATCGCCAGCGCCCGGGCAATCGCCACCCGCTGCTGCTGGCCGCCCGACAGGCGCGAGGGATGCTGGTCCTTTTTGGAGATCATACCTACCATCTCCAGCAGTTCCTCGGAACGGTCGCGGGCTTCGGCCTTGGACAGGCCCAGGACCTGCACCGGCCCTTCCATGCAGTTTTCCAGCGCCGTCATATGTGGGAACAGGTTGAAGTGCTGGAAACACATGCCGATGTCAGCGCGGCGGCTCCGCAGGTGGCGTTCGCTGGCAGGCACCAGCTGGCCGCCTTTGGGCATATGCGTCAGCGGCTTGCCGTCCACATAGATCACCCCGCCGTTGATCTGCTCAAGCGTCATCAGCATCCGCAGCACGGTGGTCTTGCCCGAGCCGGAGGGGCCAATGATCGAGACCATTTCCCCGGCCGCGACGTCGAGATCGAGATCGTCCAGCACAGTGAGCGCCCCATAGGATTTGTTCACCTTGCGAAAGCTTACCATCGGCGTATCTTCACCGGTGATTTCAAGCGGAAAGCCAGTATTGTCCAGCATCGTTACAGTCCCAGTTTGCGGCGCACATACCCTTCGAACAGCCGGATCAGGCCCGCTGCCGGCAGGGAGATTGCCAGAAAAATGATGCCGACCATCGTGTAAGGCTCAAGAAAGCGGTAGTTTTCCGAGCCGATGGCATTGGCGGTATGGATAAGCTCGGCAACCCCGATCACCGAGAGCATCGGTGTGTCCTTGAAGATGCCGACCAGATAGTTGCCCATGCCCGACAGCGCGGGCGGGATGGTCTGCGGAATAATCACCCGGCGGTACTTCTGCGCCGTGGTCATGTTGAGCGCGATGGCGGCTTCCCACTGGCCTTTCGGCACACTTTCAATACCGCCGCGGAAGACCTCCGACAGATAGCATGCATAATGCAGGCCGATGGCGATCATGCCGGACATCCACGGGCTGAGCCGGATACCGAACTGCGGGCCGACGTAGAACACAAAGAAGATTTGCAGGATCAGCGGAGTGGAGCGGATGAACTCGACGAATTCCCGCACCGCAAATGTCACGGCTTTGGAGGGGGTCCGCTGCGCAAGTGCCAGGGCCATGCCCAGCACCACCGCAATCGCATAGCCTGCGACGGCTGCGACCAGCGTGTTGCCGGTGGCGATGATCAGGCGGGGCAGAATTTCCCAGGTGAAATCCCATTGCCAGTCAAACATGGCTTATGCCCTCCCCAGCTTGCGCGCCATGTGGCGTTCCAGCCAGCGCATGAACGGCGTCACGAAAAAGCGGGCCAGGACGTAATAGATGACCAGTGCCGCGCCAAAGACCTGCGCCGACAAGAAGGTAGATGCGTTGATCTGGCGGGATTCGAACATCAGGTCGGCAACCGAGATCAGCGAGACCAGCGCAGTGCCTTTCAACAGCTCGATCATCAGGTTGCCCCAAGGCGGCAGCATGCTGACCAGCGCCTGCGGCAGGATGATCCGCCGCATCCGCTGCGCCGGGCTCATGTTGATGGCAAGCGCGGCCTCCCACTGACCCTTGGGCACCGACAGAATGCCGCCGCGCACCAGTTCGGCCCCGTATGCGCCGATGTTCATGCCCACCGCCAGGTAACCGGCAGTGAATTTTTCAATCGTCAGGCCGAACAGCGGCAGGACGAAGAAGATCCAGTAAAGCTGGACCACAAGCGAGGTGCCGCGGAAAATTTCGATATATGTGACAGCCGCACCATGCAGCAACCGGTTCTGCGAGAGCTTCATCAGGCCCATCCAGAGCGAGATCGCGATGCCGATTGCCGCCGCGAGCAGGAACTGGACGACGGTAACGCCTGTGCCTGACAGCAACCGCGGCCAGTACTGGACCAGGAATTCGTAAAGATCCATCAGTAATCCGTATTGCACGAGGAGAGTTTATGAGCGGCAGACCCCAAGACCCCGCCGCTCAGCCGGATCAGCGGTTCGCGCAGGTCCATTCGGTGGTTTTGTCACCGGGCAGAGTGCTTTCGGTGTAGCCGTACTGCGCCACGGTCTGCATCATCTCCTCCGAGCCGATGTAGTCTGCCAGCGCCGTGTTAAACTCGGCCAGGAATTCGCTATCCGCGTCACGGAAGCCGACGCCGACCCAGTTCAGCGTCCATTCCGGCAGCGCACTGGGATCGGTCACGTCGATGGCCTCGTCGCTGTCCGCCAGATGCGCGGCTTCGAAATAGGTCATGCCGGCGGCATCCGCACGGCCGGCCTTGACGGCTGCCAGCATTTCGGTGGGTCCGGGCACCTGCATGATTACCGCGTCGGTCAGCCCTTCCTTCTTGGCGGCTTCGACGGTGTTGTAGCCAGACCCGGCAGCCAGAACCGCCTCGGCGGACAGGATGTCCTGATAGGTCTGGATTCCCTTGGGGTTACCGGCCGGAACGATGAATGCGTCACCGGATTGGGCAATCGGCTCGGAGAAGGAAATATTCTCGCAGCGGCTGTTGAGGATATAAAGCCCGCCGGTGATCATGTCATAGCGGTTGGCCTGCAGGCCCGGGATCAGACCGCCCCAGTCGGTGACAGTGGCCTCGACGTTGTCATGGCCCATCTTTTTCAAGATACCAATGGCGATCTCGTTCACGAAGCCCTTGGCGTCGCCGTTCTCGTCCGGGTAGCCCCAGATCGGAATGTTGGAGAAACCGATACGGAGCGGATCGCCTGCGGCAATCCGGTCATCTATCGGTCCGGCCAGCGCCGCGACCGAGCTGACGACGGTTGCAACTGCCGCTGCGCCCAGAGTGTTGAGTAGTTTGAAAGTCATGGTTTCCTCCCTGAATTTAACCTGTC
This sequence comes from Leisingera sp. F5, assembly GCF_001593695.1. Classification (NCBI taxonomy): domain Bacteria; kingdom Pseudomonadati; phylum Pseudomonadota; class Alphaproteobacteria; order Rhodobacterales; family Roseobacteraceae; genus Leisingera; species Leisingera sp. F5. The sequence continues at coordinate 48,379 of NZ_LUKH01000031.1, forward strand.
TTCGATATGGAACACGCGCCCGCCATTTGGCTGGGACTGCGGCTCCATGGCCACGGTCCTGAGCGCGTGCCGGTAATGAGAGCGGAACACCGGGCATGTGCATCAGGACCGTGAACTCCTCCTTGATGCCGGGCGCCCTCAGGCGCCGGACAGCATCCGTTTGCTTTGCGGGTCATAGAACGGGGTCAGGCTGACATCGGCCGCGATGCTTTGCCCCTCGACCAGGACCGTGAATTGGCCGATCTCAACCGCTGCCTTGTCTGTTTCGCCGTCCGGCAGGGTCAGCAGGCACAGGCCGACAGCCGCCCCGACGGTCTGGCCCCAGGCGCCGGCGGTCACATAGCCCGCAATCTTGCCGTCCCGCAGAACAGGCTCGTTGTGATGCAGCAGCGGTCCGGGGTCGCGCAGTTTGACCGAACACAGGAACGGCCCCTTGTTCTCTGCCTTGCGTGCCAGATAGGCGTCGCGGCCAATGAAGGGGATGGGCTTCTTTGCCTTGCAGACAAACTCCATGCCCATCTGATGCGGCGCCTCGGTATAGGCCATGTCGTGGCCCCAGTGGACAAATCCCTTTTCCAGCCGCAGCGCATTCAGCGCCTCGCCACCGATCAGGCGGATGCCGAACTGTTCACCGGCCTGCATCAGAACGTCGAACACATGCTCAGCGAAATCCGGGGTGACGAAGATTTCCCAGCCCAACTCGCCGGAATAGGACAGGCGCTGCGCAAACACTGATGCGTGGCCGATGTGGAAATGCTGCAGGCTGTTGAACGGAAAAGCCGCGTGCGAGACATCCGCATCGCTGACGGCCTGCAGCAGTTCACGGCTTTTCGGCCCCATGATCCCCAGCACACCATAGGCGGTTGTCGCATCGCGCAGACGCACGTCCTCATCCGGGTGGATCAGATCGCGCAAGTGCAGGTAGTCGCGCCGGGTGTGCGAGATCGAGCTCATCATCATAAAGCTGTCCGGCCCATGATGGGCAACCGTGACATCACTTTCGATGCCGCCGCGTTCGTTCAGCATCAGCGTATAGGCGACGCGGCCGTTGGCCATCGCCATGTTGTTGGTGCAGACCCGCTGCAGGAAGCTTTCGGCGTCACGACCTTCAACCATCAGCTTGCCCAGCATGGTGTAGTCGATCATCGCAACGGCTTCACGCGCAGCCTTCTGCTCCTCTTGTACATGGGGGAACCAGTTCTGGCGGCCAAAGCTGTATTCATATTTCGGCTCCACCCCTTTGGGCGCAAACCAGCCGGGGCGTTCCCAGCCCTGGGCCTCGGTGAAACAGGCGCCGCGGGCCTTCATCGGGTGATAGAACGGCGTACGGCGCAGGTTGCGGACGCTCTCGCGCTGGCGGTTCGGCCAGTGCATCGCATAAGTCAGCACCAGCGTTTCCGGGCAGCGTTCCTGCAGATAGGGATCGCGCGCCTGGAATTCCTCGCAGCGCTTAGGGTCCATTTCGCTGAGGTCGATCGGCGGGTGGCCGTCGATGATCCACTGCGCCAAGGCCCGGCCCGCACCTGAGCCCGACTGAATACCGGTGGAGTTCACCCCGCCCAGTACAAAGTAGTTTGAGATGTCCGGCGCCTGCCCCAGGATGAAACGGCCGTCATAGGAATAGCTCTCCGGCCCGTTAAAGAAGGTGCGGATGCCGGTTTCCTGCAGCAGAGGCACCCGGTTCATTGCCAGCTCCAGCACCTCCATCACGTCGTCTTCGACAAACGGCAGGCTGTCGAATTCAAAGTCCTCAGAGATCCCTTTCATGCCCCAGGGCTTGGCCTGGAAATGGGCAAAGCCAAACAGCAGCTTGCCCGCGTCTTCCTTCCAGTAGGTGCCGTCGCAATAAGAGCGCAGCACCGGCAGGTCACTGGGCAGGTTATCAATCGTCTCAGTCACCAGGTAGTAGTGTTCGCAGGCGTGCAACGGCACCCCGACACCGTTCTGGCGGCCCAGTTCCCGCGCCCACATACCGCCGCAGTTCACCACGTAATCGGCGCTGATCGTGCCCTGATCCGTGCGCACGCCAACTGCCTTGTTCTCGCGGGTCAGCACCTCTTCAACCTTGATGTTCTCAAAGATCTTGGCACCGCGCATTCGCGCGCCCTTGGCCAGCGCTGTGGTCAGATCCACCGGGTTGGCAGAGCCGTCGCTGGGCATATAGATGCCGCCCAGCACACCGTCGGGGTTCATCAGCGGCCAGCGTTCCTGAATTTCGGCGGTTTCCAGATAGTGCGCTTCGATCCCGAACAGTGCCGCGAAGTCCGCCTTGCGCTTCAGCTCGGCCATCCGTTCATCGTTCACCGCAACCGAGATCGAACCCGACCGCCGGTAGCCCGGGTTCTGGCCGGTTTCCGCCTCGATCTCTTCCAGCAGTTCGATGCCGTATTTGGCAAAGGCGGTGGTGGCGTGGCTGCCCTGCAGCTGCCCCACAAGGCCGGCAGCGTGCCAGGTCGTGCCGCTGGTCAGCTGTTTGCGCTCCAGCAGCACAACATCGGTCAGCCCCTGTTTGGCAAGGTGATAGGCCACCGAGCAGCCGTGGATGCCGCCGCCGATGATGACAACCTGCGCGTGGGACGGGAGTTGCTTGGTCATTCTGGTGATATCCGTGGCTTATGTGATAATCGGAAGCTCGCGCGCAGCACGGCGCGACAGCAGTTCGGCGCCATCCTCGTGGATGACGATGTTTTCTTCGTGCAGCATCATCTTGTTGCCGCCAAAGGCGAAGCCGGGTTCAAGCGTCAGCACCATGCCGGCCTCGATCACGGTATTGTCGCCGGGCATCAGCGAGGGCCATTCGGTCACCTGCATGCCCAGCCCGTGGCCCATCCGGCCGATCTGATGGCCGCTGCAGCCGCCCTCTTCCAGCACCTTGGCCATTGCACCCCACAGGTCCGCGGTGGTGATACCGGGACGCGCAACTTGCAGGCCAGCCTCGGTTGCCCGCCAAGCCAGATCATAGGCCGTCTTGGCTTCGTCCGTGGCATGGCCAAAGGCATAGTTCCGGTCAAAGTCGCAGCTGTAGCCACCCCAAAGGGAGCCGGTATCGAGCAGCAGCATGTCGCCGTCTGCGATCACCCGGTCGGTGGGCCGATTGATCACGTCTGAGAAACCGCCGAGGCCGGAGCTGCCAACCAGATAAGGCACGTCATCGGCGCCTTTCTGCAGCAGGTCGATCTTGAACTTAGCAAAGGCCTGGCGTTCGGTATCGCCCGCCCGGATATGGTTCGGCAGATCCTCAAAAGCGGCCGAGGCGATGCTGCAGATGCGCGCGATCTTGGCAATTTCAGAGGGTGATTTCACCATCCGCAGGCGGCGCACCACATCAGTGCCGTCGGCTATGGAAATACCATCCAGTCTGCCCTGCAGTTTCTGAAAGTCAGCCGCAGGCATACGCACATGGGTTTCATGCCCCATAGGGAGGCCCAGGGTGCCGCCACCCGGCATCACCTCGCGCAAAGTCTCAGCCAGCAGGGAAATGCCGTCGTCCTCCGGCTGAGGCGCCAGCCAGGTGCGGACATCGGAAATCCAGGTCAGCGACATGCTGGGGGCGCCGATTTCCGGGATCACCGCAATCGGGGCACCACTGGCCGGGATCACCACAAACCAGGGCCGCGTCGGACTCAGCCAGAAGATTGTGTCGAAGCCGGTGAAATAGCGCACTTCCGGTTCGGTGGTCAGCAGCAGCGCATCCAGCCCAAGACCCGCCATGATCTTCTGCGCTGCCGCAGTCCGCTGCTCGAATTCTCTTGTGGAGAAGCCGCGCTCGGCAGCCGGGTGCAGGTCCGTCATCATCTTAATCCTGAGGCTTCAGTTGAGTGTGAAAAAGCATGCCCGCCCCGGCGATGCTGTCGCGCACCCCGGCCAGCCGGGCCAGGTGCCAGGCGGTGACCTGATTGCTGGACAGAACCGGCTTGCCCAGGGCGTCTTCGGCTTCGGCGATAATGGGCAGCGCCCGCAGGCTGGTGCAGGACACAAACACGCCATCACAATCATCGCGCTGGCCGATTTCCTTGACCGCAGCCAGAATGCTTTGCGAGGAAATCCGGGCGACCTTGAAATCGTCCGATTGATTGAAGGTTCCGATTGCGTTCACCTCGAAACCCGCCGCTGCCAGGTTGTCCCGCATTTCAGTGGTCACTTCTGGGGCGTAAGGTGTGATCAGCGCGATCTTTTTCACCTTCAGGGCTTGAAGCGCAGCCTTGCAGGCCGTCAGCGGATTGGTGATTTTTGCCTTCGGATGCACTGTGCGCAGAATGCCGTCCACCCGTTCTTCGCCAATCATCGTGGCGCCGGATGTGCAGCAATATCCGATTGCGTCGAATTCAAACGCCGGCGGCAGCAACTCAGCCGCGGCAGGCAGGTCGGCTTCCATCTTGCGCAGCGTGCCGCAAGTGACTTCCATCTCGTTCGGGATCCGCGCGTGATACAAGGCAACATCATCGCGCCGCAAAAGCGCAGAGAACTCATGCTCAAGCGTCTGGTCGGATTGCAGCACGATCAGTCCGATCCGCGCCCTAGCGCCCAGACCGCCATCCGCTGCGAACTCCAGAGCCTGAATATCCGGCACCACGTTCATTCGCCTGTCTCCAGAAATCATCGGGCTGCAGCAGCCCCTCCCCACCTGCTTCGCCACCTTGCATTCCCTGGGTTCCCCATGCAGTCAGGTAGCGAAATCCTTGATCTCTGGTATACACCAATGAACTGGTATATACCAAACAAAAACTGTGGAACCTGTACAGCATGAGCGAAAAAAATCCGGCCGCAGGAAGCAAAGTTCCTGTTTTTCAGAAAGTTATCGACCATCTGCGCGACGAGATCCGCAGTGGAAACCTGCCCGAACATAGCGCACTGCCCTCTGAAAGAGCCATCGGAGAGCAGTTCGGCATCAGCAGGATGACCGCCCGCCGCGCACTTTTGGCTGTTGAACAGGAAGGTCTCGCCTACAGTTCCGGGCGCCGCGGCCGATTCGTCTCTCCGCAGCGGCTGACCTATGACATCAGCAAGACGGTCAGCTTCTTTGCCCATGCAGAAAGCGGCGAACTTGGCCTTAAGATCGAACTTATCTCAAAACAGCTGACCCAAGCCGACGCCGCCCTGGCGGCCAAGCTTGCAGTGGCCGAGGGCGACGCCCTTTACAAGTACACACGGCTGTTTCTGCTCAAAGGGCATCCTGCCTTTGTAGAAGAGGAATTTGCCGTCGCGCATCTGTTTCCGGATCTTTTCAGCCATGACCTGCAGCAATCAACAACGCTGCTCATGGAGCGGGAATACGGTATGCCGCCTCATTCCGGCGACATTTCCATCCGTATGCGCGCATTGAATGAGGAGGAGGCAGGATTGCTCGGGTTGCCGACCTATAATGCAGGGATCGAACTGGAGCAGGTGATCTTCGACGCGGGTGGACGGCCGTTCTGCTTTGGCCGCCAAATCTGGCGCGGCGAACTGGCCGAATTCACCGCCCATGCAATCGTGCGGGACCGCCATCTTCCAACTCCAGACAAGGCTTGAAGAATTCAACTCTTCTTGTGAGCACTGAATCGCAAGAAAGGTGGGCCTGGAAGGTTTCGTTTCCGCTTCCTGTTCTCCCTGACTACGCTTGCGAAGCAGACGCGACTAGACCACCACATCAGCATTTGTCATTGCAGCGTGAACAGGCTGCACAGACGGCGGTCTTTCATATTACGCAGATCTTTCAGGACCATCCACCGGGTGGCACCAAGACCGCTGTGAAACGTCGGTGGGCCAGCGGTCGCTTCATCCCGCGTCTCGCTGCTTCGGCCAAAGTTCCGCGAATGGTCGGTTTGAAATCCGCCCGTCGGTGCGGTTTTCAATAACCGCTTTGACGAAATCTGCTGCGATCCCAAAAACCCGTTGCTGCAAACGCAAGCATCATTGTGTGCTTTCTGCAGATGCATTGACTACGGAGGCGTACGTCCGGTAACTCCGGCGTCTTGTTGGTCCGAACGAGTCGCGGCGAAAGCACGGTCTAGGTTCCAGTCAAAACGACGCCCATGAATGGCTGGAATGACGACACACGCTGCGTTGCAGCAGTACAAGCGCCGCGACTGCGAGGAAATGCTGCGCCAGCGAAGTGGAGAAAACGAATGACGGCAAAGTCCCGACAGCAAACCTTGGCTTTTCACGCAGCAAAAGGCAGCAATCGGTCCTATTTCGGTCCGCTGTCTATCCCACCGTGCGAGATCTGCTTCAGCCGCGCATCATCTTCCGGTTCCCATTTCTGACGCAGGCCGCGCACATAATCCGCGTCACTTTTCAGCTTTTGCCGTTCCTTGGCGAGGACGCGTTTCACGGTCCGGGCCACCAGTTGAGCAATGCGGGTGACCATCCGCATCGCAGGGCGGATTTCTCTCAGCGTTTCGGCCCGCGCACCCTTGGTATCCGGAGCGGCCGCGCCCTAAGCCAAGCCTGCCTGCTGATCCGCAGACGCCTCCCGCCAGCAAATCGCCCCATCAGCAACCAGGTCCAACCCGGTCTCGATAGCATCCGTGATGACCTCTGCCTCCGTTGCCTTCAACCGGACGTTTTCTTCTACCTCCTGCAGCCTCTTCTCCTCAGCCAGCCGGGCAGCCTGGGCCTCAGCAGCCGCTTTTTCTTCCTGGCCGCGGTGCTGAACCATCCGCCGCAGTTGAACGGCCAGATCAGATTTTTCCGCCTTCGTGGTGTTCAGCACCTGCTCGGCCTGTTGCCTTTCCTGGATAATCCGCGCGCGTTTTTCCTCTTCGGCCTTCCGCGCTGCCGTTTCGGCCCGGTACTTTTCTGCTGCTTCTTCCGCCCTTGCCTCATACCCCTTAACCCTCGGCTCCAATGCCCCGACCTCAGCCACAATTTTTTCTTTCAAAGCATTCGCGGCGTCAGCCGCTTTTTCCTTCTGCACAGCCTCTGCCTCCGCCGTATCGCGGCGGCGGATCATCTTTGCAGTTTCCCGCGCGGTCCGCTGTTTGCGGGCCCGCGCCTCTTTTACCGCGCGCTTGCGCGATTTCTTGACCGTGGCCTTGGCCAGGTCCCGGCCGTTTTCAACGGCCGCCTTTGCCTCATCCTGGGCGTCGTCCAGGATGCGTTTCTTCTCTGCCTGCGCCTTAAGGCGCTCTTCAGCACGCCACTTCGACGGCGGAACATGCTGCCGCTTTTCGGGCAGAGGTTTTCCCTCTGCCCGAGCCTGGCGCCGGGCC